>CALGUT010000610.1 GCA_937920335.1 uncultured Opitutales bacterium | reverse complement strand
AGTGATAACGGAGCGACTCAAGGCACCCACGAGGGACTGGCTGGAACCGATGGTGTTTTCTTCAATTCGAATGGAGGATTGCGGGATGGAAAAGGATCACTTTATGAAGGAGGTATTCGAGTTCCCTGTGTCGTTCGTTGGAAGGGCCGCATTGCAGCTGGCAGCGTATCCAGTCGCACGACCGGATTTGAGGATTGGATCCCCACGTTAGCTGAATTGGCTGGATACGGAAAGGCGCCTCAGGATATAGACGGAATTAGCTTTGCACCGACATTGTTAGGGCATTCACAACCTGAACGTCCGTTCCTCTATCGAGAATTCCCGGCTTACCAAGGTCAGCAATCCATTCATGTCGGACATTGGAAAGCGATTCGTCAGAAGTTGATACCCAGAGGTAATGCCACGCCGGTTATTAAGACCGAACTGTACAACTTGAAAGATGATCTCGCTGAGACACGCGATGTATCCGGTGAATACCCAAAGGTGGTGGAACGAATGGAGTTGCTCATGAACAAAAATCGCACTGTGAGTAGTGAATTTCCATTTCCGACTCTGGATGCTATTTCGCTACGGTCCCTTCCGGGAAACTGAAAGACGAGAGTTACCTGCCAGTTGGATTCCTTCCAAGCGTTGGCCGGTTTGATGTTATCTGGCACCGAACAACTGATTGAGGTTGGCTCAAATCCTGCAGCTTCCTGCCCATGAACAAAGCATGCTTAATCATTTTATTCTTCCTGCTAGCGCTTCACGCAACGGCTAAGCTTCAGATTTATGAGGGCGAGCTGGACGGAGCGCCTTATAGGGTGGCGACGCTTGATGGGTGGGACGGCGGTTCTGTGTTCTTCATTGTAAATGGTTGGCGCCCAGCTGAGGCACTTCATGTTGCGGAACTCGATACTTCGGACCCGTTTGTAGAAAAGCTTTTAGAGAGTGGTTGGGCGGTTGCGCGGACTGCATTCAAGGAGAATGGTGTTGATCACGATGCCCACACGGAAGCGCTGTATGCGCTCAAGGAATGGATCGGTACTGAGTTGGGTGAAATTGACCTGGTTGTGATGGAAGGTGAATCGACGGCTGGGACCCTTTTACTGCGTATTGCAGAACAGGATCCCGATTTGGCGAGTGGAGTTATCGCGAATGCTGCATTTATAGAGGTGGAGGATTCAGAGTCAGGTGACTACCTGACAGCGAAACCCAAGATCCCTGCGATTTTGATGAGTAATCTCACGGAAATCCAGGGTCCGGTAGCCTACGTAGCATTGGCTCAGGATGCCCCGGTGACGCCCTCGTTGCGACCGCTCAGGAGACCTGGGCATGTGAACCTCAATTGGGTGGAACGCTGGGATGCATTCAGAGACATGGAGGCGTGGTTAAGGGGCGGAGCCGTTTCTGTATTCGTAGATGGTACCCGCAAGGTACCGGAACGAGATACTGGAACACGCGAAGAGCAGGGTGCTTTGATCAATAGTGTCACCTCCGTAAATCCTTTCTATGGAAACGCCGTGCTTGGATTTCATCCCGACGAGTTGGAAGCCGCCGGTATCGAGCAAGGAACGACGCTTGAGCTCGAGGCCCATGGAAAGACCTGGATTGTTTTCTACGGAGAAAGCTATGCAGACGTTGAACTAGGAGAGTGGATTGCGTTTCCCGCAGCAGATGACCAGATTCTGCTTGCACGTAATCATCAGAGCGCGATTGAAACGGCGAGTTTGGCAGTCGGGGATATTGTAAGTGTTCGTCTGCTGCAGGAGTGACCGAGGTTTTGATCTAAGAAACTGAGAGTCCCTATCAAAGTTACACCGGGTCTTTCTCGGGACCGCCCTCGGTTGGATAGTAATGATGCACATCACGCTGGGGATAGGGGATCCCTATACCTTCTTCATCAAATTTTATTTTGAGGTCGCGTGTTAGGTCCCAATGGACTTCCCAATAGTCTTCTGTAGCCACCCAGGGCCGAACTACGAAATTGACAGAAGAATCTCCCCACTCATGGACTTTAATAGTAGGTGCAGGATCCTTTAAGATTTTTGGATGCGCATTTACCATAGTCTGAATAATATCCTCAACGTGCGGGATTTCAGCATCGTAGGAAACCCCAAGGACGAGGTCTACCCGCCGGATATTTTCGTTGGTAACGTTACAGATCACGTCTCCCCAGATTTTCCCGTTTGGAACAATGAGGGTTTTATTATCGATAGTTAGGATCGTTGTAGAGACGAGGCTCATTCTATTCACTTTTCCGAACACACCGGCGGCTTCAACCATGTCGCCCTCATCGAAAGGTCGATAAAACAGGATCATAAGGCCCGCTGCAAAGTTACCCAGCGTCTCTTGCAAAGCGAAACCAAGAATAAATCCCGCGACCCCCAGTCCTGCTATCATGGGCCCGACCGATACGCCCATCTGAGAAAGCGCGAGGATGATTCCCAATAGAACAATCAGATTACCGGTTAGGTTAATGATCATGCCTCTCAGCAAGTGAGAAAAACCAAGATTAGGCGCATTCACAGCCCGTTTTACGAACCTTTCAATGACTTTGGATATCAGCCAGAATAAGTACACGATTACGAAAAAGATTATGGCCTTGAATGCCAGCTGAGGGAGTCTGTCTCTAGTCCAGCCAATTAAAATTTCCCAGCCTTTGTTCGCTATTTCTGCCAACGCGCTCACTTCAAGGCCTCTGGAGAGGTCGTTCGTCGATGTCACTATCAGTGTCCGGTAGCTTGAGACTGGCAAATCAAGAGGCTCCATCAGTTTTATCATGCGTTCGAGGCTGGCGATATGGGAATCAACCGCGATTTGCTTTGCTCCCAACTGCAATGCTAGATCAGGATCTTCGGCACTGGCACTCAGTCGTTTCTTAATTACGTTTCGTTCCGCCGTATGTTTTTTCAATCGACCGGCCATCAGTCTCGCTCGAAGTTTCAGGTCCTCCTTAACGCTTTGCGCTAATTCCTCGTCAGGGGCACCGAGTTTTTCGAGCTCTTCCAGGTAGGTGAATTTCGTTTCGTAAAGCGCGTCTACAGATGATATAAGTATACTGATTTCTTCCTCAAGGATACCTAACTCTGCTGATGAAGCGTCATCCTTTTGAGCGTTCAAAACTTCGATGTCTTTCTGATTTTGAGCGAACGACCAAGCTATGATTTTCGGCACCTTTAGCATGAGTTCCATAACATAGGTGCGCAGCTCCGGCGCTTCCGTTCCCTCTGTCTCTTGTTTTAAGACGAGGTCGGCTAGTTGGTAAATGTTGTCAAGCTCAGCCAGCGTGAGTTCCAGTGCTTCTTGCTCAAATATTTTTCTGTCTTCGCTGTTCAAGGAATCGATGCGGGATTCTACTTCAGATAGCTCCGCTTTCAAAGCGTCCAGATTCGCTTTGAGCGTCTGTGCTTCATCGACGGCATCCTGGGCGATTGAAGAGTAGGAGAAAACTAGAAGGGAGATGAAAATGATGAATGAGATACGCATGTGTAAGAGAATAGGGCGTATTCAATTGGTCAGAGCTTTTCAAGCCATACTAAAATTATTCGTAAGTGATCTGTCTCGACGGGTGATCCTGGATTTCATCCTATCTCGGCCAAAGATGTTT
>CALGUT010000609.1 GCA_937920335.1 uncultured Opitutales bacterium | reverse complement strand
TTAAGCTGCTTGAGGAGCGATTGATGGTCACCTGAGTTGAAGCGCCATTCACACTATTTCAAGAACCAATATAAGTTCTCTGGTTTAATGCCATTAAATTTGCGCAATTGACGCTTTGTCTGGTTCCAACATCCACGTCGTAATTTTAAATCCGCCTTCGTGAGTTCTGGCAATTTCCACGGAGGGTGTGCCTGCACGTAATGCAGTTTGGATATCGAACCCTGAAGCTGGAATTTGGGTGCGATCCCAGGGTGATGCGCCACTAATCAGGACTTAGGAGATTGCCCATAGATATGCAAAGCGCCTGCAATAATTGGCTTAGCCCACTGGGAAGTACTTGAAAGATCGCTTGGCCCGACAATCTTACCTGCCTCGACATGAAGTAGCAATTGAGGTCTGGGCGCGTTCCCCATGCGCGGATCAGCCTCATGGGAGTTGTCGTATAACCAAAGGCTGTGGAGACCGGGTAACAATTTGATGAGATTACGGCGGCTACTATCCCATCTTTTCCGAATATCGACTTCGGGAATGTCGTGTCCGCCACGAGCTACCCGCGCATGGACGCGAGCAATGTTCAACTCGACCGTTTCTAGTCCCGCATACCAGGCTTTTACCTGCATACCTTCCTCTACTGCCTTTAACAGCAAGCTCGTGATCGTATTGCCACCTAGAGTCGCCTCGAACGCAAAGGTCTCCTTTCTAACGATGGCCTTCTCCAGCATCTCCTTGCCAAGAGTCCAGGCATGGCTGTTGGCGATAAAGGGTGTCATGCTCGGATGAATCGCACGCAATGCTGTAGCAGCCAGGTCCGGATTGTAATACTCAACACCCCGACTTATTATAGCAGCACCTCCAATACTGCTTTTCCCAGAGCCATTGACTCCCGCCAGAACATATATCGTCGCATCCGTCATCAACGACCGGACGCTTGATCAACAGCCGTCTTGCCAAGATCTTCGGTTGATGCGTTAAAAGCATCCTCATAGCCTAATTTGGTCTTGCCTGTCTGCATAGCAGCGAATCGGGCATCGTAGTCCTTGCGTAAGGTTTCCAGTGGATCTCCTGCCGCAATTTCGGCGATCATCCGATCGTATAGTTCTGCGGATAATAGAATCGCTTCCCGCTTTCGATTACGGGTAATGCTCACAGCTCCATGATTGAGAGCCTGTTCGAAAACACCTTTGAATGCATTCTTCAACTCAGATGCAGGCGAACACGGTAATTCCTGAGATGTATGCAGATGGTATAGGTCGTATGGTTCAGGCATAATAGCAATTTTTGCCATATATGACAAAAAGTCAATAATAAGGGCTTTGGAGGTGACGAAGAGCCTAAAAGCGCAGATATCAATTAATTGCCCAGAATGGCCTCGCTATAAGACTAGGCTCAAGTAACTGAATTGAATCTGGATCGCCTATCAAAAGATAAACAAACTGGGACCGATTGGTAGCTTGTCTACACCCGCGCTTTCTGCAGTTCCTCTTTCACACGATTCGCTACGATCTCCAACTGCTCAGGCTTCAACATCCACGTAGTAATATTAAATCCGCCTTCGTGAGTTCTGGCAATTTCCACGGAGGGTGTACCTGCACGTAATGCAGTTTGGATATCGAACCCTGAAGCTGGAATTTGAGCGCGATCCCAGGAGAGCTTCAGGGTGGGCACGTTATTGGGTCGTTGCGGGATGTAACTCTCGGCTTTGACAGCCTTCACGGATGAGATCGTTTCTTCCAGCCAGGCAATCTGCGTTTGCCACCGCTTGTATTCAGCATCCATATCCATTTCCATAAACCGTTCCAGAGCGATCCACATGGAAACCAGCTCCTCCTTATTGACTTTCATACCTCGCCCTATCCTATCTGAACTCGGAGGTGCATTGAAGCGGGCAGCCTTTATCAGGTCAGCTCTTCCCAACAACAACCCCGTGCTTTGAGCTCCTCGAATTGCCTTACCGCCAGAAATGGCGACCAAGTCGAACCCCATGTCCGTGTACTTCGATAAACTGCCTTTTGGCGGGATTGAAGCGGCCGCATCATTGAGGGTCGGTATATCGTGCTCTTTTCCGATTCGAACAAACTCCTCGTCTTTAACCGGTCCATCAAAATTGTGCTCGTCCGTAAAGTAGAGCATCGCGGTGTTTTCATTGATCGCATTCAGCAACTCCTGTCGCGATTCCACAATCACCAGCTTTACACCACAATTGATAATGGCGTGACTGTAGCCGACGATGTGTTCCTTTTGCACGATCACCTCGTTTTTCATTCCACTCAGATCCACAGGTATTCGCTTCGCCTTGTCTTCGTCGGTTCCGGTCAACACTCCTGCTGTTGCCAGTGTCATAGCTGAAGAAGCGCCTGCCGACACCATGGCGGCTTCGCAACCCACCAGCCCTGCAATCTTTTTGCCAACGGCATCATGCAACTCATTCAACGAAACAAATTCATCTGAAACGGCAGCATAGGCATCCACCACTTCCTGAGGCATCAAACAGCCGGTCAGTGTGGTATAGGCACCCGCCGCATTGATGCAGGTCCTAACACCTAACTCTCCGTAGTAGTCCCTTTTCGGGGTTGATTTGGCAGCGGCCACATTTCCAGATAATAATCCACCCGTAACCATCCCACCCACTACCGGTAAACTGGAGAGGCGTTTTAGTAATTTTCGTCTACTTATCATAATAGTGTCTGGTTCTACCAAGCGCCTTAACGTTGAGACCGTTAATCGTTAATAGTCTGTGTAATTTTTCATTCATTGCTCCGCTTTCAAATAGTCCTTGCAGTCCCGATACGCCAAAGGAGCTGAGGCCTTGACAGGACCGAGATGTCGAGCTTGCCGACTGAAGAACGAGGGCGCGCACGTCTGTGCGTAGCTGAGCAATGAATAGGGTTCTGAGGGACGAAGTGACGACAAGACCGGAAGCGAAGCAGACCGGAACACACTCGGCAAGTCGACCTGAGGATGAATCTACAACGAATTTCAGCGACTTCGTACTCCTCTGAGACTTGCTTATCAGTATTAAATAATAGCCCTGTAGATTCATCCGCTCAAGGCCTCAGCTCCACGATCATCTCAATCTCAACAGCGATGTTATTCGGTAATGATCCCATGCCGACTGCCGCTCGTGCAGGCTTACCCATATCCCCAAAAATTTCGGTCAGTAGTGCGGTGGCACCATTCATGACGGCTGGCTGCTGGGTGAAGTCGGTAGTACAATTCACCATACCGTGGACCTTCACGATTCGTTTCACCTTATCGAGGCTACCGATTTCATCTCTTAAGGATGATAAGAGTGAAATCATCGTCACCCGAGCCGCATGATATCCCTCGTCTATGGTTAGGTCTTTACCGACCTTGCCTTTGATGGGTTGCCCATTCTCTTGTTTGGGACCATGGCCGGAAAGAAACGCCAGGTTACCGGTAACCACCACAGGAACAAAATGGTCATTGGGCTTACCACCCGTAATGAGTTTAACGCCAGACTTCTCTAGATTGGCCTCGTAGTCCAGTCCTTTATGATTGGACAGAAAACTGCTTTGTCCTTCTCCAATCCAGTTTTTGAATACCGGTGAAAAGAGAAAGGTAAAAAATGCCAGACCGGCAATAATGAGGAAGGAATTACTAAGTATCGATTTCATGGTTGTGGATTTATAAAGGGTTGAGCGTCTAGCCGTCCGGGAGCTGGGGGAATATCCACTTCGTCCCAGGCGGGTTTGGAAATACCATTTAGATCCCAGACAACCTCACCACCCAGAATAGTCAGTTCACACACCAGTTTATAGCGCCCGTCAAAACGCGTATTCGCCACATCCAGATAGCCAAATGCTCCTTCCAGCTTGCGGAGAACGGCCACATCGGCCAAAGCACCCACACTGAGGTGTCCTAATTCCTCGGAAATCTGGACGACCTGTGCTGGTTTCCAGGTGGAAGCTCGAATCACCTCTTCCAAGGTCATGCCCAGGCAAACAAACTTCGACATCACGTTGAGTTGATTCTTCATCGCTCCATTCACACTTCCCGCGTGAAGATCGGTACTAATAGTCTGAGGCAACATGCCTTGCTCCAAGGCAGGTATGACTACGTTCCACCGAAAGCTGCCACCCCCATGTCCCACATCCATAATAATCCCACGGTCAATCGCTTTGGGGATAAAAGACTTTAGCTTGCCGGATTCATCGACAATCGATTCCCGCCCTAGTGCATCGGCAAAACAATGCGTAAAGATATCTCCGGGACGCAGTACTTTCAGAAATAGTTCCTCAATAGACAGGGTCGGTATGGAACGACCGAAATCAACCATCACCGGAATGTCGGCCCATCGACCGGCCTCTGCCGCCTCTTGGACGGGTATCCAATTGGGGCCTTTGAAATGCGCTAATTTTACACCGACGATATCGTCCTTAAACTCGATGGCCTTCATGGCCGTCAGCCTGGCATCCATATCATTTACATCCTGCTCATCCGGATCCCCGCTCATGCCGTGACCCACGATATTGATAATGGATTTCACCCGCGTTTTCGATTGGTCGATGGTCTGTCGCTTGAAATCTTCAAAGTTCCTCCAACCCGCTCCCCCCGCATCTACGGCCGTGGTAACTCCATATTGCAACGTAAACCCGTCTGGCGGAAGCGAGCTATAACTGTCGGCAAGATAGGCTCCATCGGTGGTTCCCCAAAACAAGTGAGCATGGATATCGATGAGTCCCGGCGTAACATAGAGCCCGGATCCGTCAACCGTGAGTTCAGCTTGCTCGGCTGAAATATTCTTCTCAACCGCAGCAATCCGATTGCCCTTAATAGCCACATCATAAACACCGTCTATCCCATTTTTGGGATCAATCACATGCCCTCCCTGAATAAGCAGATC
>CALGUT010000608.1 GCA_937920335.1 uncultured Opitutales bacterium | reverse complement strand
GGTAATCAGTAAACTTCATCCCTTCAGTCGCCAATTGATCAATATGGGGAGTCTGGAACGCGGTCTGCCCAAAGGAGCTGAGATCGCCATAGCCCAGGTCATCGACCATGATGTAGATCAAGTTAGGCTTGGTAGCTGCCTGAGACGAAGCAACCAACGTGAATAAGCTAAGGGAAAGGAGAAAAAAGAATGGTTTCATAAACAGGTAAAGCATGAACGAGTTTTAAGGGGCTCTTCAAGCTGGGAAAGTACAGAATCGTCCACGCGGTCTGGCTCAAACCTTAAAGCGCTTTACGCGCGGCATATCCCGCGCGTCAAAATGAAGAATATATTTCTCTTCGAAAAACGGATCTTCCAACATCTTCTCGAGTCGAATCGTCTTACGGGGTCGAATACCAAGCGTGTCCATCTCCTCCTTCATGGCTCCACCTTTCCAATAAAGTACGCCGTTGGGTAACGAGTTTCGTTCACCGCGACGTACCTTTCCACGGATCCAACTAAAATACTCCGGTAGATTCTTAACCGCACGACCAGTAATAAAATCGAATTCCTTTTTAATGGTGTCAGCTCGGCAATGAATGGCCTCCACGTTTTTCAGTTTCAGCTGCTCGGCAATATCCTTAACCACTCCAATTTTTTTCCCAATGGAATCGACGAGCGTAAAGCGCGCCTGTGGATAACAGATAGCCATAATCAACCCGGGAAAGCCACCCCCCGTGCCAACATCCATAACGCGAGTCCCATCCATGAGTTTCAGGTAATTCGTGATCGCCAAACAGTGCGACAGGTGCCGAGCCTCAAGGTGCTCAATATCTTTACGGGAGATCAGATTGATCTTCTCATTCCATTCGCGGATCAGGACAGCCCACGCCTCCAAGACTGACCAGGCTTGCTCATTTACGTTGGGAAAGGTTTCTCGAATGGAATTCATACCTATGGCTATATCTACCCTACGAGTGATTACCAGTCTGGAAGCACACGAAGTTCGAGGAATCGATAAGCAAGCGCAGTCGAAGGCCCCCTAGCCCTCCTGCTCCATAAAATCGATCAACCACTCAAAGTTCTTACGCTCCCCCGTCTTCAAGTCCATCGACAGGTAGTGATCGATCAGCAGTTTGGCGTTTTCTTGATCCCCCACTCTATTCACCAATAATGCCAGGTAAAAACCGATCTGCGCATCGTCTCGATGCAGTCGAGAGCCTTCAAACAGTACTCTTAGATTCCCCTCTGTGAGGGTTTCCGTCGAATTGTTCCAAACACGCCCAATCGTTACATACAGCTCAGGTCTTGATTCACCCAATTCACGCGCCTTGAACAGAAGTCTCATAAGCTTGACCGTTGTTTTAAGATCCAGATTGCGCTGATCTACACTTCCCAGAGGATTGAGGGTCCTGAATTTTGCGATGGCACTCCATAGGTAGGTGGCTGGGGAGCTACTCCCCCGCTCGATGGCTTCCGATAAATACCGGTCTGCCTCTTCGAAGTTCTCATTCCGGTAGTTCAGATATCCCATATAAGCAGCTGCGTCGGCCGAATCAGGGAGCTCTCTGTACGCCGAGAGAATATAACCGGCTCCCGCTGAAGCACCCCGCGTGGATAATCGAATACTTCCGATAACCAGGTTCTCTTCACCCGATTCCCCTGCTCTCAGGTCCAGGTCATCGGTCCCTTCTATCTCTGGTCGATCTGGCTTCGACATATAATAGCGGCCACTCCTGATATATCGATCCAGTCGTTTTTCCATCTCTTTGTAATCGATGCCGAAGATCTCAATAAACCGCTCCTCCGTGAGGTAGTGTTCCTTAAGGATCACGCTTACGAAACGCTTGTAGGCGTCCTTGGGAAGGTCAGTGTTACCGAACATGAAATAATGCACCAAAGCCCACGACTGTGCGTAAAAGACGCCACGCCCATGATCATCGCTATTGTACTCGGATGACGCGTGGGAGATTCTGAATAAGCGATCCAAAGGAATCATCTTCCTATCCAGGAGCACATTTACATTCCCATACGGAGGATTTCCGATAACAACCTTCTTTCTCCCCGACGGTTCAATCGTAGAAAAGACTTCCGCCAATCCTTCACTCAACCAGGCTGGTAGTCGGACTTTTCGTTTGTTTACCAAAAAGTGTACAAATTCATGATACACGATTGTCTTGGATTGCTCGAAGTCGCCTTCAAGATTGATCAATATATAACCCCCTTCGTAATCACGGCTAAACATTCCGCCCAGTTTTTTTGGCTTTTCGTTATACAACGGCGCGATTGTATCCATCGTCTTGTCGTCCTTACAAATGACAACTCGTAGCCGACGACTCGTTGCACCTGACAGAGCAGGATTCAATTGCTTAAATACCGCTTGAACCAATTGGAGGTCCTCAATGATTAGTTTGGTGCGCCTTTCGGAGGCATTACTCGAAATCTCAAAGTTTTCGGTTTCACCGAATAGCCATTTATCAGCCGCAGTAACGGAACTACACAACGTAGCTCCAAGCCACAAAACCAGTAACAGTAAAGGGGGGTGTCTCATAAGGGGTATTTCCCAACAAAAAATAGAATCTTTAATCGGTCAATCGGATTACTCC
>CALGUT010000607.1 GCA_937920335.1 uncultured Opitutales bacterium | reverse complement strand
GTCGGGTCGACCAAAATCGCTAAGCTCGTTTACGACAAAGGCACTTCCAACGGAAAACGTATGCTCTGCCTCGGGGGGGCAAAAAACCACTTGATCGTTGTTCCCGATGCGGATCCGGAAATCACCGCGAAGAACGTTGTTTCATCAGCCACCGGTTGCGCTGGCCAACGCTGTATGGCCGCGAGTGTTCTAATTACCGTCGGCGATTGCTCACACGTCATGGCCGCGATTGAGGCCGAGATGAAACTGGTTATCGCTGGTGATAATATGGGAGCCATTATTAGTCCCACCGCGAAGCAGCGTATCGAAGGATATATTACACGAGCCGAAGAAGCGGGCGCGAAGATCAGCGTCGACGGACGCGGTGTGAGTGTTCCCGGGAAAGAGAACGGCAACTACGTGGGAGCCACGATCATTGATGGCGTTGACATCGGAAATGAAGCAGCCTGCGATGAAATTTTTGGTCCCGTGCTAACGGTACTTCATGTCGACACCCTCGACGAGGCACTCGCTATCGAAAACGAGAATCCTTACGGCAACGCGGCCGCCATTTATACCACCACCGGGGCCACTGCCCGTTACTTCCAGGACAAAGCAAGCGCTGGCATGATCGGAGTAAACATTGGCGTTCCCGTTCCTCGCGAACCCTTCGGCTTTGGCGGCTGGAATGCTTCCCGCTTCGGCGTCGGCGACATCACCGGTGAAGACGGTCTCAACTTCTGGACCAAGACGAAAAAGATCACGCAAAAATGGTCCGCCAGTGCAGCCCAGAATTGGATGAGCTAGCAAGCTTAACTATGACAATTACTAAACAAGGAAATAGCGTTAAACGACTTTGACCCCACAACAGAAATGATAGCAGGAATTTATAAAGGTAAGGAGCAAATCGACATCGATTCGGTAGCAGATCCAACACTCTCCCATGGCGATGTCTTAATAGAGGTAGATGCTTGCGCGGTATGCGGAACTGATTTGAGAACCTACCGCCACGGAGATAAGAAGATCATTCCGCCAAGGATTTTAGGACACGAGTTTTGTGGCACGGTGGTCGAGTCAGCAGCACCAGACGCCAATGTAAAAGTCGGCGATCGTGTAGTGATGTATATCGTCCTATCCTGCGGAGAATGTCGCTACTGCAAAGGTGGGCGCCAGAACCTCTGTGTGAGTCGTACCACGATGTCTTATCATTACGACGGTGCGTATGCCCCGTTCGTAAAAGTGCCGGCACCGTTTGTGAAGAACAACCAGTTATTCAAGGTGGAGTCCGACATTCCATCCGATCAGATGAGTCTCGCGGAACCGTTGGGCTGCGTTATCAATGCTCACGGGCATTTGCAGATCGGAGTCTATGATACAGTCGCTGTTATAGGGGCTGGACCGATCGGTGTGATGCATGCCGTCATGGCACGTCTCCAAGGGGCCCAAAAAGTCTGGATGCTCGATGTCTCTGAAAATCGGCTTAAACTGGCTGAAGGATTTGATATCGATGGAACGGTTCAGGTAAAGCCAGACGGATCTCATATAGCAGCTATGAATGAGCTAACCGATGGTTTCGGCCCGAGTGTAGTTATCGTCGCTTGTAGCAGTGCCCACGCTCAAGCCGATGCCCTCGAGATCGCCGGCAAGGGGGGCAAAGTCGAATACTTCGGAGGCTTGCCCAAGTCTGCACCGACAGCTGTTCTCAATACCAATCATCTACACTACAAAGAACTCATCATAAGCGGATCCTACTCGGAGAAGATAACCGACTTCCAAGCCTCCCAAGCGTTGATCCAGAGTGGACGGTTTCCTGCTGACAGAATTATTACTCACTCCCTGCCCCTTGAGCGCATGACCGAAGCATTTCCTCTCATGGAGTCTGGGGCAGCCCTCAAAGTTTGTATCCACCCCGAAGCATGAGCGTATCAGAAGTTCAATTACTTATTGATGGAAAATACGTTCCCGCCTCCAGTGGAACGACCTACGATATACCGTCCCCCGCATCTGGCGAAATGATTGGCCGTGCAGCCAGTGCCTCAGCCGAAGATGTTAACCGAGCGGTAGCTAGCTCCAAAAAAGCCTTCAAAACTTGGTCGGCCAAGACTGCCTGGGATAGAGAACAAATTATCCGCAAGGCGACTGCCTATGCAAAAACCAAGGCCGACGAGATCGGTCGATTGATGGCATTCGAACAAGGCAAACCGCTTAATCAGTCTGTAGTCGAAGCAGCCAGCTCCTGCGACATGATCGATTATTATGCAGCTGAAGGCGTGCGTATCGAAGGGACCATCAACCCCACAGAAAAGCCCAATTTCCGCTCGTGGGTGGTGCACCAACCCGTCGGCGTGTGTGCTGCCATCACCCCCTGGAACTATCCCGTAGCCCTGCTCGCCTGGAAACTTGGACCTGCACTTGCGGCCGGCTGCACCGTCGTTGTGAAGCCCACCCCGATCACACCCATGTGCGCGACCGCCTTCTGCAAGGCGCTTACGGAAGGTGGAATTCCACCCGGAGTTATCAATGTCATAACAGGACCTAACGCGGATCTCGGTGAAACCCTGATCAAACACCCGGACATCGCCAAGGTCGCTATGACCGGCTCAACCAAGGTTGGTAAACGTATCCTTGAATCGTGCGCGGCGGATCTAAAACGCGTTTCACTCGAACTCGGCGGACACTGCCCTGCGGTCGTGTGCGACGATGTTGACCTCGATTTAACGGCACAAATTATCGCCTACAAAGGCTTTCGCAATGGCGGCCAATCTTGCAGCTCAGTCAATCGTGTTTATGTTCAACGATCCGTGCACGACCAATTCGTTGAAATATTGAAGACACAGGCAGCAGCCATGACGCTTGGAGATGGAATCAGCGATCCCACGGTCGACAACGGACCGATGTGCACAGCAGAGGCTCGCAAGCAAGTCGAAGCCCATGTGGCCGATGCCATCGCCAAAGGCGCGACACTGCAATGCGGAGGTCACGCACCCGAAGGTGCTGCGTACTCGAAAGGCAATTACTACCTGCCTACCATCTTCACCGACGCCACCAAAGACATGCTCATGATGAACGAGGAGACGTTCGGTCCAGTAATACCAGTCGTTCCCTTCGATGATCTCGACGAAGCCATCGCAGAAGCCAATGATACACCTTGGGGATTGGTCGCTTACCTGTTCACCAACGATTCCAAGACGATCTTCAAAGCAAGCGACGCGCTCGAAGCAGGAACCGTGTGCGTCAACCACGGTGCAGTAAACACCCCTTATGGTCCCTACGAAGGCTGGGGCGATAGTGGTTATGGTGTAGAACTATCCCGCAAAGCTATTTTCGAGTACCTTAAAACCAAACACATCAAACTCGCCCTCTAAAATGTTACTTACGCCTCCCCAAGCTCGAAAGCTCTATGAACATGCGGTAGACAACCGCTATGCAGTCCTGGCAGTCAATGCCGATAGTCCTGCAGCAATCACCGACTGTCTGACAGTCGCTAAGAAACTCGATGCTCCCATCATTATTGAAACCAGCCTATGGCAGCTAACCGGTCACAGCTTTGGAGCAGGTGATCCGATCACAGGGATGGATCGCTACCTAGCAGACCTTTTAGTCATGGCTGATTCGGATGAATTCGAGAGCGTCCCTGTTATTTATCACACCGATCACATCAAAGGACCCGATACCGAAAGTATTCTGCGACATGCCATCAGTAAAGAGGCCTCGAGTATTTCACTTGATTCCTCTGACCTTACACACGAAGAAAATATCGAGCTCATGTGTAAGCTCTGTGACTACGCCAAAGACCATCGACTGAGCGCCACCTTGGAAATGGAAGCGGGTGTGGATGAGGGTGTCACTTCATTGAATGACACACACTCCCTATTCGGTGAAGTCGAAAAACGACACTCCGGATTCCTTGCGCTCTGGGCGCCGGGCGTAGGAACCAAACACGGACTCGGAGACATGGGCGGATTCAGCCCTGAAGCCGTCGAGAAACACCGCGAGCTAGCCAGCGACATCGCCAGTAGGCCGATTGGCATCGCATTGCACGGTTCCTCAGGTCTAACGAACGGTCAACTCTCTGCTGCCGTTGACGCCGGGGTCGCCAAGGTCAACTGGTCGAGCGAGTCACTTTTACTCCGCTCGAAAGCCGCACAGGAATTCTATACGAGCCATACCGCTCAACTGGAAAAGTCTCACCTGGACTGGAAAAACACGGCCATGGACAATGGAGTCCAACGATTCGTATCGTCAAGATACCAGGCCAAGGTAACAGACCGCGTCCAAACGCTTAAAGGAGCTGGCCAAGCCTCACAATTCTTTTCAACAATCTGAAGCTAATGAAAGTTGCTATTACTGGTACCGGTTTTATGGGTACGGTTCACACCGAGGCCCTCAAACGTCTTCGTGGAGTCGAGGTAATCGGCATCCAGGGATCCACCCCTGAGAAGTCAAAAAGGGCTGCCGAACAACTTGAGTTGCCCAAGGCCTACAATTCCTGGGACGACGTGATTGCGGACACAGAAATAGCGGCCGTACACATTACGACTCCCAACCGCCTGCACTATCCGCAAACTGTGGATGCTCTGAAGGCCGGCAAGCATGTCCTCTGTGAAAAGCCACTGGCTATGGACACCGCACAATCATCGGAACTAGTAAGGCTAGCCGAATCATCGAATCTGGTCACCGGCGTCAACTACAACATACGCTTTTACCCGCTCAACCTTGAAGCTAAGCAACGGGTCGCCGATGGTGAATTGGGTAACATACACAGTATCTTCGGAAGCTACCAACAAGACTGGCTCCTCAAGGATACCGACTACAACTGGCGGGTCTTGGCCGAGGAACAGGGCGACCTTCGCGCAGTGGCAGACATCGGCACTCACTGGATAGATCTCGTACAGAACATTTCCGGAACCAAAGTCACCGAGGTATTCGCCGACCTGAAGACTATCCACCCCGTTCGCAAACGCCCTCTCAGTGAAGTACATACCTTCTCGGGTACTCAAACTGACCAAACTACCGTACCGGTTGATATTACCACGGATGATATCGGTTGTATTCTCCTTCGCTTTGAAAACGGCGGTCGAGGTTCTCTATTCGTATCCCAAGTCTCTCCCGGTCTCAAGAACTCACTGCGCTACGAGGTTGCGGGTTCCAAGAGCGCGGTGCGGTGGGACAGTGAATCACCCAATCAAATCTGGCGTGGACACCGTGACCAGGCCAACGAGTTACTTCATAAAGACCCGAGTTTAAATACCGGTCTCGCTCGCGCTTACACCGACTACCCGGGAGGACATGCAGAAGGCTTTCAGGATACGTTCAAGATGTGCTTCCGGGCCTTCTACAATTTCATTGCCGCAGGTGGCACCGGTTCACCAGACTTCGCAACCTTCAAAGATGGACATCGAGAGATTCAACTCTGCGAAGCCGTCCAGCGGAGCGCACAGGAACAACGCTGGACACCGGTGTAAGCCTTTCAAATTTAACCTATACAATACCCTATGAAACTTGGATTCGTTAGTGCCATTCTGGCTGATCAATCACTCGATACTGTTCTCGACTTCGCTGCTGCAGAGGGCTTCTCCTGTGTCGAACTTATGTGCTGGCCGAAAGGCAAAGCCGAACGTCGTTATGCAGGCGTCACCCACGTCGACATCGCGGACCTAT
>CALGUT010000606.1 GCA_937920335.1 uncultured Opitutales bacterium | reverse complement strand
ATCGGAGCCACATCGTTGGCATAGGTCACTTCAACTGCGGCACTTAATCTGGAACCCAGAAATCCGCCGATCGCAAAGCAGAATCCCACGTATGCGGACCGTACATTCCTTCGTACTCGCTTAACCCTCGATAGACTTGAATTCACCTAGATTGATACGCTTAGATTTCTTAACTCAGAGCCCAAAACCCTAGGATACTGTTTTTCAAAGGTAAAGGCTCTTGGGGTTGGCGAATCAATTTAAGCTCAATCGAAATCTCAGAGTCTTGGTCACTTTGATCACTAATTATTTAACAGCATTTTAATTCCTCGGATTCCACTTCAAATGCCCCTTCAGACAGTAGTTATTAGGGCGAAATCCCCAGATTAGATGAGGCTAAATGATTCATGAACTATCCAAACCCCAGAATTCTATATTTTTTATACATCCAGACAAGGCATCCAGTGGTTTAGTGGTTTCACCCTATTAACTTTTATGCTTTCTTGCGATACATTAGGGTAAATTCCTGATACCATTTACAAAACGAGGCGCAAAAAAGCACCACCAGATACTACTATGAAACGCATATTTTACCCGTTACTCAACGCGGCTCTTATTAGCATACCCTTCCAACTAGGTGGCCACAGCATCTTCTTTCAAGCGGAGTCTCACTATACTCCACCTCAATCGAACCCAGAAATCCTTGTTTTTTGTGGAACGCTCGCTGAAAGCGAAATTTCAATTCAGCCTGACACCCTTAAGGACATCCGAGTCCATGGCCCATCCGGCATCGACATTCTGGAAAACACACAGCTCAAACCTTACGTAACTCAATCCGTCCCCTGGAGGATCGGACAACGTATTAGCGGTAAATTGGGCGGATTCGATCGCCGAAGAATCAGCACATTTGACATTCAGCTTCAAAACGAAGGTTCCTATGTTCTGACCACCGACTTGTTCCCCTACCATTTAGCTAAAACTCCAGTAAGTTGGGCCGAGTGGATGGAAGAACTTTTCATGGTCGAAACTGCCGCCAGCAACATCCCAACTCAAATTGGCAACCCCTCATTGAAAGGGCGCTATCACAAATCGATTAAGACGTTCATACAAGTGGGAGACAAAACTACCGATAACACGACCACAGCAAAAGGACTGACAACCGAGATTCTACCAGACGTCAACCCCCGCTGCTATGATTCCAGGAAACGAATATTCCTTTACTCTAATAAACCAAGGAGTCTCCGTTCCGAATCAAGTCGTGACCATTGGACAAAGAGCCAGCGTTTTTGGTGATGAAAACCTGAGTGTGACGACCACCGATGCTAACGGGACTTTCACCGCCCTCATTGACGAGGATGGCAAATGGTTCATGAGAGCTGCACAAATCCACCTTCGTCCAGAAATAGAAGACATCGACTACGAAGTCTACATAGCAACTCTAACCTTTGAGATTAAATAGACCCACTAGCCGCCGCCAATAAGAACCAAGTAAAGAAAGACTATGATTACCACCAAAACCAACTGGATACTCTCACTACTGTGCATTAGCATAGGCGTATCCACACTTCAGGGACACCAGCCAGGCACCAGCTCGCTTATTCTTAAGCTGGAAGGTTCCGGGCTTATAACTGGAGAGTACCACGTCTCTGAAGTCGACTACGAAACCCTCAGTTACCAACTTGAAGACAAGTTCAAGCGCACAAACACCACCGCTTTCATTCCAGCCGAACAGGGAGCTAATGCCCTGGCATGGATGACCATTACAGACGATGGATCACCTGTGTCTTTCACGACTAGTGAGGTTAAAAAAGTCCAAACCGAAGACGGTCCAGACGCAGTAGTCCCATTCGTCCTGGAACCAGTAAGCGGCGAAGAGATTGAGATAACCTTCACCTCCTTTTTTGAATTTGATCCGAAGCACAAAGTCGTGACCAGCCTCGAGCTAACCGAGACCGAAGATACCAAAGTCGGACTGATAAGTCTAGACGACCAGAGCTGGACGGTCGGTCTCAAAACACCAAGCGCCTGGAATCAATTCCTCATTTTTACTTGGGAAGGAGTATGGCATATTTGGATTGGTATAGACCATATTTTGTTTTTGATCGCATTACTACTTCCAGCAGTACTGAAGTTCACAGAAGGTAAGTATCGTCCTGTCGACTCCTTTAAAGAAGGTTTCTTCAACGTTCTGAAAGTTGTGACCGCATTCACCATAGCACATTCAGTCACGCTATCACTTGCCGCCCTCCAAATAGTAACCCTACCATCTAAATGGGTCGAATCGGTGATAGCACTTTCTGTAGTTCTCGCAGCGTTAAACAATATCATCCCGATAGTCAAAGACCGGGCTTGGATAGTAGCTTTTGGCTTTGGTCTTATTCACGGCTTTGGCTTTGCAAACGTATTGGCAGATCTTTCGTTGCCGACAGGAACACTCGTGATTGCGCTACTTAGCTTCAATGTAGGAGTGGAGATTGGACAGTTGGCAATCGTATTAGTTTTCTTTCCAATCGCTTTCTATTTGAGAGCCCATTCGCTCTACCAGCCGATCAAACTCAAGCTTGGATCTGCGGTGATTGCTGTCATCGCTACCCTATGGATTATTGATAGAGTATTCGAACTCGAGTTTATGCCATTCTAAACAGGAATTCCCGGCAAGCCACCATCCAAGTCTTACACCCTTAGATGAAAGACGAAACAACGGCCTTCTCGAATTCTAATAGAACGCTCTCCAAAGAGAACATTCACGAACTATCTCAATAGCATATTTCCCATACTAATCCAGATTCCGGACTCCGGTTACATGATAGATTCGTAAATTTTGCGAAGCAGTTTCCTGATGCCATAGCACTCGAGTTTGGGTCACAAACGATGACCTACGGTGAGTTGGACAGGAAATCGAATTCAATCGCATTTCGTCTACAGCAGTCGGGAATTAAACCCAATCATGTCGTACCCATAATTTCGGGACGTTCGATGGATCTTATCGTAGGCCTCTTCGGAATCCTGAAATCTGGAGGGGCCTATCTGCCTGTCGATCCCGATCAACCTGAAGATCGGGTTGATTTTCTGCTATCTGATTGTAATGCCAGTATCGCGCTTACAGGTCCTGACGTGCGTCTGGCGAAAGACTATCGGACTCAACTGATAGAAATATCAGGTATTTCCGATACCAAGATAACCTGCGAACTCAAGGATCCTGCAAAGACCACTGATCTCGCATACGTCGTGTATACTTCAGGTTCCACCGGTAAACCCAAAGGGGCGATGATCGAGCACCGGTCCATCATGAATTGTCTATTGTGGACTGCCGAAGAGTATGATTACCAAGAAACAGACGTACAGTTTCAAAAAACCCCAATTACTTTCGATGTTTCCCTACACGAACTCTTTGGGTGGACAATGGCAGGAAGCAGGCTTGCCATACCTCCATCCGGTGCTGAGAAGGATCCTGAGGCTCTTACAAGACTGATCAGAGAACACGGGGTTACACACGTCCATTTCGTGCCTTCCATGCTCGATTCATTCATCGAATACCTTAGAGCATTTGATCAAACTGATTCCCTGAAGTCCGTCCGAGACGTTATTTGCATAGGGGAAGCTCTCCCGCCCGCAACTGTAAATGCGTTCAACGAATTAGTAGGTCATCCACTGGGAGTAGGTATCCATAATCTATATGGACCGGCAGAGGCAGCGGTTCATGTGACCTATCACGACTGTAGTCACTTTACTGAGGGAAGCTCCGTCCCTATCGGCAAACCCGTTTCAAATACGTCCATCTACATACTCGATGAAAACCTCAGCCCAGTTTCAGATGGAGAACTTGGTGAACTTTATATAGGAGGGATTCATGTTGGGCGAGGTTACTTCAATAGACGGGAACTAACAGATAAAGTTTTTGTTCGAGATCCGTTTTCGAAACAACCTGATCAGAATATGTATAGGACCGGTGATCTCGTCAGAATGAATGAAGCCGGAGAATTGGAATACCAAGGCCGCAACGATTTTCAGATAAAGATCCGTGGAGTCCGCATAGAGCCGGGGGAAATTGAAGCAGAGATCAGAAATCTCCCAGGAGTTTCAGGCGCAGCAATCATCGCTCACAAAAGTGAAAATGGGCAAACAATCCTGATCGGTTATTTCACGAAAAATGGAGACTCGGCAGACGACGACCCTGACGGGAGTTATATATTGGATGCGCTACGATCGAAGCTTCCACCACAGATGGTACCCAGTCGCATGATACTATTGGAGGCGTTTCCACTAAATCCATCCGGAAAACTCGATAGAAAAGCCCTTCCAAACCCAACCGTTGAAAATTCAGCTGAACCAGAATCAGGCGCCCCTGGACTTTCAATTACCCAGTCGGAATTACTTCCGATGTGGAAAGAACTGCTCGGACTAGTAGATATCAGTATTCGCGATGATTTCTTTGTCTTAGGTGGTCATTCCATAATCGCCATTCGGCTCATCGCCAGGATCCGCCAGCAGTTTCAAGTTTCTCTTTCAGTAGGAAACGTTTTCGAACTTCGGACGATAGAACAGGTTGCGGCTTTCATAGACGATTCACAACAGATTGATAAATCACCAGTCATCAAAAAATCTCCGAGAACACCTGAGGGCTCATATCCCCTTACTTCGGTCCAGGAGAATATTCTTCTTGAGTCTATTCGAAACCCGGAGTTTCCCGTCTATAATGAAGTAGCAACGATCCATGTCGGAGCAGACAACGATTTCACACTCCTGCAAGGGGCAGTTCAGCTGTTAATAGATGAGCACGAATCGTTCAGAACAAGCTACGAGTGGGATTCTGGAGAATTACTGCAAAAGGCACACGTAAACGTAACGATCGAAGTTCCGGTAATAGATTTTCGGCATGAGTCCGTTGAGGATCTTGAAAAACACGTTTCCAACTACGCGAGTAACTGGTCGAGCGAACCGATCGATTTAGCCAAGCCCCCGCTTCTAAGAGCATTTATCGGGCAATTATCAGACAACGACATTCGGCTATACTTAACCGTCCATCATATCGCCGCTGATGCCGTTACGACCTTTGACATCATCGTCAACGACCTGCATCGGTACTATGCCGCCCTTAGCAACAACGATGCTATCCTAACAAACCCAAATACTCCGCAATATATCGATTATGCAATATGGGCGCGCAGTCAGAACCATGATACGAGTTTCCGAAAGAATAACGATTACTGGGTAAGTGTCCTAAAAGACTCAAAGAGCGTTGAGCTATCAGGTGATCACCTCCGGCCGACCTCCCACGGACGTAGCGGTGCCATTACCCTTATCAATTTCCCAAAGGAGCTCACTGAAGCTGTCCAACACATAGCCAAACAAGAAAACACCAGTAAATTCCTCGTCCTTTTTACCGCGTTCAATATCTTGATGAACCGTCTCACACATGAGGAAGATATAGTCGTCGGAACCGTCTCGAGTTCAAGGGATCAGCCTCAGACCGAGTCCATTGCCGGCTGTTTTTTAAACTATTTGCCATTGAGGAACAAGATCCAGCCAACGGCTCGATTCTCGGAACTACTGTCTAAGATTCAGCACAACTTTTTCGAAGCACTAGAGCACAAGGAAGTTTCACTGCTTGATATTCAGGATCAACTAAAGCTGAAGCGAGACGCGTCGAGTCACCCCTTCTATCAGATCCTCTTCCTAATGGAACCGCCCCAAGAGAATCTTCCTGCCGACTGGTCAGTTAATCAGTTCGAGTTTCACCCGAGCACCGCGAAACTAGACCTCACCGTAGAACTCGATGAGAAGGACGGTGATATCGTTGGGCGAATTGAATTCAATACGGATATCTATTCGAGAGCGTTTAT
>CALGUT010000605.1 GCA_937920335.1 uncultured Opitutales bacterium | reverse complement strand
ATGCAAACGTCCTCCAATATTTCCAACCAGCCACCGAAGGCTGGAAAACACCGGTACTCAGTTGCTCCGCCTTACACAATCAAGGCATCGATACGATCTGGAATACCGTGGCCGAATTCATCAACCAGACAAAGGCGACTGGCGTGATTGATAAACGCAGACAAGAACAGTCGATCGACTGGGTCCACACGCTGGTTAATGAAACCCTTCAAACTCAATTCTACCATGACCACCGCGTAAAGGCGTTACTCCCAAAACTGGAAGCCGCCGTCCTCAAAGGGGAACTTTCACCTACCCTCGCGACCGAAAGACTTCTAAAGATCTTTGCAGAACCATTAAACCAACCTACTCAAGAATAACCATAACCTGCTTCTGATTCACGTTGTCGCCGACAGCGACACGGACTTCCTTAACAACCGCCTGGCGAGGAGCCTTGAATTCATTGTGCATCTTCATCGATTCGAGAATCAAAAGCGTTTGGCCAGATTCAACCGCGTCACCCGAGCCAACCAAAAGGTCGATGATAACTCCAGGCATAGGAGACTTTAAAATTATCTCTCCAGTACCGGAAGCCATTCGCCCTCTAACGCCTGCTAAACGGTGTGTACGTTCGTCTTCAACAGCGACATCGATATTTGAACCATCGAGCTGCACGCTAAAACTTTCATCCTCAGGCACAATTCGCAGTTCGTAAGACTTATGATCGAGAAGCAGCGAAAAAAGCGTCGGATCAGATGAAGGATGAAAATCATACTCCACCGGAGAACCATCAAGGAGGAGTTGTCCATCATCGTCGATTCCGATCGTGACCGACTTTTCGTCTATGGTCGTAATATATTTCATAGCCTACGTGCAAGGGTTGTTCGTTTTCCGAGAAGCTTCCATACCGACTCTGACTTAGATTGAGGCATCACATAGGCCTGCCGATTTCTCTGGTGAGCCAACAAGGTCGCCGCAATCGTTGCGGGAATTCGGAGATGCTCGTGCTCCTCTTTTTTATAAAGAAGTTCATCCTCCAAAAATCGCGTATGAAATGCACCCGTCTTGAAAGCGTCCGTATTCAGGAGCTGGATATAAAATGGTATGGTAGTTTGAATTCCCGTAATATGAAACTCTTCCAACGCCAACAGTGTTCGAATAAGCGCTTCTTCGCGGGTAGTATCCCAAATAATGATCTTTGCCAGAAGAGAATCGTAATACGGCGATACTTCTGAGCCCAACGTCACTCCGGTATCAGTCCGGACACCCGGTCCAGAGGGTAAATTGAAGCCAGAGATTTTCCCAATCGATGGCATAAATCCCTGCCAGGGATCTTCCGCTAGAATCCGACACTCGATCGAGTGACCAGATATAGCTACATCCTCCTGCTTCGTCTTAAGCGCTTCTCCGCGGGCAATACGGATCATCTCCTTTACGATATCAATCCCCGTAACCCGCTCAGTGATCGTATGTTCGACCTGGAGACGGGTGTTCATTTCGAGAAAATAGAACTCCCGGGTAGCACTATCGAAGACAAATTCAACCGTTCCTGCGGAATAATAGCCGACCTCACAGGCAGCTTTTACCGCCATTTCGCCCATTCGCTGGCGTAGTGGTTCATCCACTACCGGGGATGGAGCTTCTTCGATCAGTTTCTGGTGGCGCCGCTGCAGCGAACAGTCTCGTTCGCCTAAATGAATGACGTTTCCAAGCTGATCACCCAGGATCTGAATTTCTATGTGACGGGCATCAGTAATAAATTTCTCGAGATAGACCCGCGAATCACCAAAGGAAGATTCCGACTCCAAGCGGGCAATGCGGATACTCTCCTTAAGCTCGTCAGGAGAATGAACGATACGCATACCTTTTCCACCACCACCAGATGCGGCCTTCACAATAACCGGGTAGCCCATACTCTCACCGGCCCGCAAGAGCTCATCCATGTTCATCATTGCGGTGTCTCCCACCCCTGGAACCAGGGGTAGACCCGCTGCCTTAACCGTTTCACGAGCGGTCAGCTTATCACCCATCCTTCGGATAGCATCCACTGGTGGACCAATCCAGGTTACACCCGCTTCCTCAAAGGCTTCGGCCGCTTCAGCATTTTCCGCTAAAAACCCATAGCCAGGATGAACCGCATCTGCCCCAGACTGGGCAGCAACCGATAACAGCTTTTTCAAATCCAAATAACTGTCTCGCGCAGGTGGAGGACCGATACAATAGGCCTCATCGGCCATCCTTACAAAGGGTTGCATGCGATCCGCCTCTGAAAACACCGCAACCGCACTGCAGTTCATTTCCTTACAGGCACGAATGATGCGCACCGCGATTTCACCGCGGTTGGCAATGAGGACCTTACTAACCTTATCCATAATATATCAAAGTGGAATATTCCCGTGTTTCTTGGGCGGGTTTTCGTCGCGTTTATTTTGCAACATCTCAAGAGCGTTAATCAACCGCGGGCGCGTTTGGGACGGCTCTATAATATCGTCGAGATAACCGTAACTAGCAGCAACGTAGGGATTGGCGTATTTAGCCCGGTATTCGTCCGCCAATTGTTTGCGCGTTTCGTCGGGTGTTTCTGAATCAGCGATCGCTTTGCGGTGCAAAATATTAATGGCTCCCTCGGGTCCCATCACAGCAATCTCAGCGGCCGGCCATGCCAGATTAATATCACCGCGAATATGTTTACTGCTCATGACATCATAGGCACCCCCGTAAGCCTTTCGGGTAATCACCGTGACTTTCGGAACGGTCGCTTCAGCATAAGCAAAGAGCAGCTTTGCACCATGCCGAATAATGCCACCATGCTCTTGAGCCACTCCCGGTAGAAACCCCGGAACGTCCACGAGCGTTACAATAGGAATATTGAAACAGTCACAAAAACGAACGAATCGCGCTGCCTTCGTGGACGCATTGATATCCAACACACCAGCCAACACCTGCGGTTGATTTGCCACGATACCCACGCTCTTTCCATTCAGTCGGGCGAAACCTACGATAATGTTCGCCGCAAAGCCTTCATGGACTTCGAAGAAGAAAGCATCGTCCACCACCGCACAAATAATCTCGTGCATGTCGTAGGGTTTATTCGAATTCTCAGGAATAATGGCGTCCAATGCCTCGATCGTTCTCAAGGGATCATCTTTACTTTCCTGATGCGGAACCGCATCGAGATTGTTACTCGGTAAGAAACTCAAAAGCACCCGCACTCGGTAGAGAACATCCTCTTCGGTCTCACCTGAAAAATGCGCAACTCCACTAATCTCATTGTGCGTAGCGGCACCTCCCAGCTCGTCTGCTGAAACCACTTCGTTAGTCACAGACCTCACCACTTCTGGACCGGTGACAAACATATAGCTGTTTTTCTCCGTCATGAAGATAAAGTCAGTCATGGCAGGCGAATAGACCGCCCCCCCCGCGCAAGGGCCCAGGATGCAAGAGATCTGTGGAATAACTCCGCTTGCCAGTACATTGCGCAAGAATATATCGGCGTAACCTGCCAAGCTCACAACCCCCTCCTGAATACGAGCCCCTCCAGAATCATTGAGCCCAATAAGCGGTACTCCGTTTTTCAATGCCAGGTCCTGTATTTTTACAATCTTCTCTGCGTGACCCAGTCCAAGACTTCCCCCATAGACGGTGAAGTCTTGCGAGAAGACATAAATGAGCCTGCCTTCCACAGTGCCATATCCGGTTACAACACCGTCGCCAGCAAGTATACCCTCACCAGATCGCCCGCCCGTCGCAAAAGCGTCTAGCTCACGAAAGGATCCTGGATCCAGAAGTAGGTCTATGCGTTCACGAGCAGTAAGCTTTCCTTTTTCCTTTTGCCGCTTGATACGGTCTTCACCACCGCCTTTAAGCGCATCCGTCTTATGCTCTCTTAATATCTTGATATGTGCATCCATAACGAGGGCGGGATACTGTTACCGCTTTCAAGGAACAGTATCCCGCAATTGTGTACTACTGGGGTAAAAATGGGTTCATCGTTAAATCTTGTCTGAGCGTTCAGCCAGCCACTCGACCACCCGAGGCCAAAGTATTTTTTGTGCTTTTCCGCCCACCGCTAAGCCAATATGGCCTGCGGGAAATTCGATTATCTCTTTATCTTTAGAGCTTACTTTATCATTCAGAGTTTTACTCTGACAGGGCGGAACCAAATCATCCTTCGTCGCCATCAGATTCATAAGCGGACAGGTGATATTTCCAAGATCCACAATATGCTTACCGACTGGCATTTTGTTCTGAATGAGCAGATTCTGCTGAAATAAGTACTTCGCAAATTCGCGATACACTTCTCCGGGAACTGGTAT
>CALGUT010000604.1 GCA_937920335.1 uncultured Opitutales bacterium | reverse complement strand
TCCCTAGTATCGATGCAAAGCGGCTTCTCGCAGCCTGGGAATCGGTCTCGGAGGTTGTCCCACAGGTGAACCGGTCTGTCTGGTCCCCCACCGATGGGTCCTTTGCTCCAGAAGGAGTGAGGCGAACCACCGGTTTTCTGACCCTAGATGGTTACCACTTTGAACGCCCTGCCATGGTATTGAACCGGATCGAGAATGCGCCGGATCCTCAATGCATTACCGTTACCGATTGGGCGAAGGCCCAACTTGCCGGAAAACAACTGGAGGGCCTCACCCCTCTGCAGGTCGCCGAAAACCTGGACGGCTATGCGGAGGTTGCACAGAGAGCGCTCCCCGCGCTGCGGTCACAAATGGGTAGCAACGTTGAATTGAAGGAAACCCTAAACGACATCGATAGTATGGCCTTCCTCGGCCGTTACTATGCCGATAAGATGCGTGGTGCGGCCAAGCTGGCGCTCTACCGTGAGGGTGGCCGACAGGACCGCAAGTATCTGGACCAGTCTGTTGCTCATCTGGAGGACGCTGTAGATGAGTGGAAGGCCTATTCAGCCGTACTCACGCCCCAGTACAAGACACAAATTGGGGCTCGGGCCAACAGCATGGATTGGAATGGCACTCTTAAATATGTGGAACAAGAAGTCGAAACGGTCCGGGAAGAAGGGGATTACCCGAAACTACGTTTTGTTAACCTAACTAATGGTGGGTCGATTCCAACTGAATCGGATCTTCGGGTGGAAATTGAGGCGACCGACGGAAATGGTGCGCCTGATGTGAACCTTCGTCTCAATGGACTGGTTGTTCATGCTGAAAAAAAGAGGGAAGATCGGTATGTCTGGAGCGCTTCCAGTGATGAACTCTTGAAATCCCTAGAGGCCGGGATGGTTCATCTTGAAGCTGTGGCTGTGGATAAAAACGGTCTGCGTACTTCCAAAGCCATCGATCTAAAAGTCGGTACGGTTTCAAAGAGTCGTAAGGATGGCTGGAAGGATGAAATCCATGCCGTTATCTTGAATGAGGGTGAAACTTTCTGGGACGGCGAAATTCGGACATTCCCTCGTCTGAATTGCAATCTCACTTTGGCGGATGATGGTGCGCTTGCTCTTATGGGAGTAGGCGAAGGGAGACTATGGGGAACTAATGGGAAAGCCAACCGGCCTAAACCCCATCCGGTTCCATTCCGGTTTTACCTCGCAGTGGAAGATGGGCAAATGAAGATCTATCGTGAAAAGCCCGGTCGTCCGAAAGTTATTATTTACGAAACCAAAAAGCCAAAAGACGAAGGTACCTATAAACTGGGAGTTACCGCTTCCAAACGACTGGCCGTTTTTAGCGATACGGATGGAAAAACAAAAACAGTTTGGATGAGTCCGGTGAGAAACTGATCCTCTCATTAGTCATTTCGAGCTGTCTACTTAACCGCCTCCGGTGAAACCGCCTTCCAGGGGTGTTTCTTGGAAGAGTTTTCGTAAAAGCCTTTAACCGAAGGATGAATGAGATGGGTTTTCCGCTGAAATGAAATCGGAATCATCGGAGCCTCGGAGATTATCCGTTCATACTCAGGATTGATCCGCTGAGAATTCACGTATCATGAAAAGTCATGATTCAAGAACCGCTAAACGCTCCATCTGTGAGGTTTAGACCGAGTCGTTTGCCTAAACGTTTCTACGCAATCAGGTATCGATTCTATTAGATTGCGAACCAGGGTTCGGACTGTAATATCATCTGTCATGAAAGCAACGAATTATGGGTGGCTCCTACTGCTAACGTCCCTGCTGATGACGAGTGTGTCGGCGAAGAATGTGATGATCCAAACAGATAAGCTGTTGGTGGAGGATCCGCTGACAGCTGAGACCTGGGACACCCATTGGACGCCGCTTGTTGGAACCTGGAAGTGGGAAGGGGATTCCATCAAGGGTATTGAAATTCTGGAGCAGAAACACCACGCAGGTGCTGGCCGGATTGAGCCTATGACTTCTGGCGTGCTCGAATTGGAATTCCGCATGGATGACTCCCGCCAACTGCAGTTCGGTTACGATTATTACACCGAAGAGAAGAAAGACCATATGATGCGGGCGGTGATCGAACCCGATGGACTATCGGTCCGCGCCGGCAAAGGCTGGGCAAAGGAAACGAAAATGAAATACGTCGGCACGAAAATACCTATGACCTTCGAGCCCGGAAAATGGTATCACGGCAAAATTGAGTTTCATAAGGATCACCTGATCGTTCACATCGACGACCAGATGATGTTTTATGGTGTTGCCCTGATCAGTCAGGAAGCTCCCAAGAATCGTATCACCCTGACCGCCCGCGGTACGGCTTCATTTCGCAATGTAAAACTCTACTCGGGAAAACCCAAAGCCAATTGGGACAAGACTGAAAAAGCTTTGGCCAAAAAATTCCCTACCGCAAAACCGAAGGCGTAGAAGCTTTGTTCTGAGTCTGATACGGTATCTTTTGATTTATTCCGTTACCTAGCTCTTGGATTCGACGTAACTAATTTGGAAGCCTAACAACACTAACGAACGTAGACTTTGTGTTATGCCTTTATCCCAAACCAGTTTCCTCCATGAAAGCTCTATCTCTGCCTGGACGGGCTCGATGTATAAAATCTACTATAGATTCGATCACTTCTTTTAGAAGGCCAGGGACCCTAAGAAAGCGATTCCCTCTACGGGGTCTGTTTCTAGTTTGCTTGGGGTTCGTGCTATCTGACTCTGCTGCCCAATCTGCCCAAAGTCGACCGAACATCGTTCTGTTTTACATCGATGACTGGGCGTGGAACGGCTCTCCGGTTGCCATGGATGACTCGATGGAGAATTCGTTCATGCCGATCCTGGAAATGCCGAATGTGGAGAAACTGGCCCGTCAGGGAATGAAGTTTCGCAACGCCTATGGTTCGCCTCAGTGCTCCCCGGCACGGGTGTGTATTCAGACTGGGCAGTCGAGTGCTCGCAGTGGATTCACGGTGTATTTGAATTCGAAAGAACCTTACTACGATACACGGAGGGAGAATGAGAAGTTCCCCGTGATTCCTAATGTGTCCGATCTGGAGATCGACAAAGATGCGGTCACCATTGCGGAGGCGCTTAAGCCATTGGGGTATGCGAGTGCGCATATCGGGAAATGGCATATGCGGGGTGATCCTGGTAAGGAAGGATATGTCGTGCACGACGGAGCGACTACGAATAGCGAAGGCAATACATTGACGTGGGGCTTGAAGAAAAATGACCCCAAACCCAGACGTTTGCCCAAGGATATGGCCGATCCCAAGTTGATGTTTAGCGTGACGGAAAAGGCGATCGATTTCATCGAAGATCAGGCGGAACAGGACCGTCCGTTTTACGTCCAGATATCGCATTATGCAATGCATGCCGGTCAGGAATGTACCGATAAAACACGGGAAAAATATGTGGATCATCCGCTCGTTCAAACTTGGTACAAGAAAAACAAAAAGGATCCAAAAACCGTCAACCGGAATGACGATCCTGCTATATGGCTAGGAATGGCTCAGGACTTGGATGGCCGGATTGGTGCCGTAATCGAGAAGACCCGTGAATTGGGAATCGAAGAAAACACTTATTTTATAGTCGTAGCGGATAATGGTTATCGGCACGAA
>CALGUT010000603.1 GCA_937920335.1 uncultured Opitutales bacterium | reverse complement strand
AGCACCTAACTCACCTTTACATCGCTCTCTTGCACTTCAAAGTTGAATCCACCACCTATGAAACTGTCTTTAAGTCGGGTGCCTTTATTTGTTGGGCTCTTGACAGTCTGTTTGTTCGGGAACCTATCTGCCGAAGAGGATATTTTTATAGCGGTGGTTTGAGAGGTTTTGCACTGATCCGAATACAAAGTCAGATCCGTTCATCGACTCGGGCCGGTAGGTTTTACTGATAGAGTTTTGACGGTTCAAACACTGGTTGGAGACAAACGGTACCGATACAACGTTGATACCCAGTCGGTTGGTTCTCCAAATCTGATAGCATACTGAATCGACGGACCCAAGGTTGCTGACGAAGGATTTCTGGTAGTTGATCGAAGTTGTTTACGTTCTTGACCTTTATCACTTCGATTCCGTTTTGATCTGCCATGAATGCACTGAGTGCATGAGGTACCCCGTAGGGGTTTTTGGCGATCAATCCGGTATAACTTTCCCGGAGCTTGCCGAGTTCCTCTTCGTAAATTCCATCTGCGGTTAAGTAGTAAAGGGCAGATAGCACGTGGAGCATGCCTGCGTTGCCGGAAGGAGTAGCATTGTCCCACCATTCCTTCTTGCGGGCTATCAAGGCTTCGTGGTCCTCGGATGTGAAGAAGTAACCCTCCGCTTCGGAGTCACAAAAGTATTTCATTACACTACGAGTTATAGACTCACAGCGTTCCAGATATTTTTTCGATTCGCCGGGGTAGTAGAAATCGACATACGCTAAGATACTGAGGAGGGCTTCTGCGTAGTAGGCATAGTCGTCGAGATAGGCATTGAGCTTGGCTTCGTTGTAATAGACGGCATGGAGTCGATCTTCATCATAGCGCAAGTTTTCCCAGATGAAGTCAGCGGCTATTTTGGCGGCGTCGAACAAGTCTTTGCGGTCGAGTGCAAACCCGGCTTCGGCGAGGCCACGAATGAGAAGACTATTCCATGACGTGAGTTGTTTCTGATCCAAGCCAGGCCAAACGCGATCTTTACGATGCGTGTAGAGTTTTGCGCGAGCTTCCTTGAGTGATTCCCGAATAGGAAACTCCTGTTCAGTGAGCGCGGGGTTTGAAAACCCGTGTTCGAAGTTCCCTTCTTCGGTTATGTTGTAGGTTTTGCAGAATAGGGTGCCGGTCTCTTCTCCCAGGACTGACTTAATCTCGTCGGGCTTCCATACATAGAACTTCCCTTCCTCACCTTCGCTGTCGGCGTCGAATGCTGAATAGAAATTTCCAGTAGGTGCATGCATTTCTCTAAGTGCCCAGTTCGCGGTTTCCTCTGCAATAGCCCTGTATAGCGGTTTCCGATACGTCGTCCAAGCCTTGGCATAAATATCTAGAAGCAAGCCGTTGTCGTAGAGCATTTTTTCGAAGTGGGGGATGAGCCAATAGCGGTCCACGCTGTAGCGGGCAAAGCCACCACCAATTTGGTCAAAAAGACCTCCGTGTGCCATAGCAGTCAGAGTGGTGTTAATGACTTCGTCGATACGTGAGACATTTTCGTTGGGAGGCGCATTGCTTGATTCGTCTTCCACATAGCTATTCCGGGCTTGGATTAGAAAATCCAAGGTTGTGGATGGAGGGAACTTGGGAGCCTGCCCAAAACCACCGAATTGATCATCGTGCCGTTTCGCAAATGCCATGGCAGCTTGTTGTAGCGTAATTTTGTCTACAATTCCTCCAGCATCTGTTGCCGGAATATTCGATGCGATGAGGTTCTTGATAATGCTATCGGCGTTTTCCTCCAATTGCTCGCGATTCTTTTTATAAAAATCGATCACCCGGATAAGCACCTGAGGCCAGGGAACCATGCCATTACCGCGGTCTTCCGGGGGAAAATAGGTACCTCCGAAAAACGGTTTACCGTCGGGTAGGCAGAATACATTCAAAGGCCAACCCCCATGCTGGGCTATCATTTGCACCGCTTCCATGTAGATTTGGTCGACGTCTGGGCGTTCCTCACGGTCAACCTTGATACAGACGAAATGCTCGTTCATGAGACCCGATATATATTCGTCCTCAAACGACTCGTGTTCCATAACATGACACCAGTGACAGGAGGAGTAGCCGATGCTTATGAGGATCGGTTTATCTTCAGCTCGGGCTACAGCAAAGGCTTCTTCGCCCCAGGGATACCAGTCTACTGGGTTGCTTGCGTGCTGCTGGAGATACAGGCTCTTTTCGTTAACCAGATGATTGGGCATGAGTATGAGTAGCTAAAGCGCCTATTGGAGGCTGCTTGTATGGGATGCGTTTTACGAACGCCAGAGTGGGTCAGCTTTCTAGGAAGCTGTCCAATTTCTTTATAGCCCCACCTACTTTTTCAAGCTCCATATGGTATCGTTCGATAGGTTCTTCGCCTAATTGATTCGAAACGATTAGGTCCTGTTTCAATTCCTGGCAGATTTCTGTCAGGTCGCTCAGTCCCAGGTTATCCGCGGCTCCCTTAACGTTGTGGAGGATCCAGGATTGTTTTTCCACGTAGCCATCCAACTCTTTGAGTTCGCCCCATGAGTTTTGGTAATCGTCCCAGAATCGGTGCAGCAGACCTTGAAGGAGGTCGGCTTTCCCCAAGCATTGTTTCAGCCCGAACGTGACATCGACGCCTGGCAGATTGCGTGGGGTAGGCACTGGAAAATTGTTCATGAGAGATCTGACTGCTGGATGAAAGCTATGTTGATAGCCGGGAAGGGTAATGCCTATAAAGCAAAGCTATTTTCATGAGTTTGTCGATTGCGAAAATACAGTAGTTTGAAATTTGCAGGGAAAATGCTTTCGCTTGCTTGCTGGATTTTCCAGAATGACTTTTCATGCCTGAAATCCGACTACTACCTGATAAAGTAGCCAATCAAATCGCGGCTGGCGAAGTGATTGAACGGCCGGCTGCGGTTGTGAAAGAGCTGTTGGAAAATAGTTTGGATGCGGGGGCAACTCGGGTGGAAATCGAGTTTAAGAACGGAGGACGTTCTTACATACGAATCGAGGACAATGGTCACGGAATGACAAAAGATCAGGCACTGCTTTCGATTGAAAGACACGCCACGAGTAAGATTCGATTGGCTGATGATTTGCTAAGTATAGCGTCGTTCGGATTTCGCGGTGAGGCGCTGCCATCTATTGCAAGCGTATCCCGCTTTCAGTTGAGAACCCGGACGAGCGCTAGCGATAGCGGGTCCGAGTTGATGATCAATGGAGGGAAGCTGGTGCATGTAAAGGAATGTGGTATGCCGACGGGAACGCGCATAGAAGTGTCGCATTTGTTCAATTCCGTACCCGCGCGGCGTAAGTTCTTAAAGGCTGATCCTACCGAAGCAGCTCATATTATCCAACTGGCTAGGATTTATGCGATCGCTAATCCTCAGACTGCTTTCACGTTGATGGAAAACGGTCGGTTGGTATTTAATTCTCCTGTCTGCCCATCTTTGAAAGACAGGGTTCAGGAAATTTTTGGAAGTTCGATCTCCGACGGATTAGTTCCGGTTAAGACCGAAGAATCGGACTATAGACTTTATGGACTGGTTAGTGAACCGGGAAGGGGACGGTCTACTCGGCATGAGATGATTACGATCGTTAATAATCGGCCAGTGACGAGTCCCACTCTGAATCAGGCATTGGTGGAATCTTACCATGCCTACCTGCCTCGAGGGAGGTATCCGATCGCGTTTCTTTTTCTAGAGCTGGATCCGGGAGCTGTGGATGTGAACGTTCATCCGGCAAAACGCGAGGTGCGTTTCCGTGACGCCGCCCGTGTCCGTGGATTTATTATCAGGAGTTTATTGGATGGGTTGCGTGAGCTGACGGAGGCTAGTAAGCCAGCAGGAGTCACAGGTAAGAGAACTTCGTCTGCGGAGCCAGTACCAAAACCCGTGCCTGCAGCTATTGGAAAAATGAGTGCAAGGCCTGTCCCCTCGCAACCACGTCACGGTGTGTCAGCTACGCCCGTTACTCAGAAACCTGTGCCGCAACCAGCTTCTGAGAAACCGAAAGAGGAAAAAAACTGGGAATTGGGGTGGAAATTCGTCGGTCACGTCCAGCGTGGGTTAGCGGTGTTTGATTCTGCCAAAGGAATCATAGTGCTCGATAGGCGGGCCACCCATCAGCGGATTTTGTATGAGGAGCTTGAGCGTCAGTATCTGGATCAGAAGGTCCCTGCCCAACAACTGTTGCTTCCAGTGCCGATCGAGCTCGATGCACTCGGTGCTTCGTTGATGTTGGATAATCTGGACTTTCTAAATCATAGCGGCTTCAAGGTTGCGGAGTTTGGCCGCAATTTCTTCAGAATTGAGGCGGTTCCCGTATGGACAACGCCCGATGAGGCGGAATCACTCATGATAGATCTGGTCGGTATGATGAAGGACGGTAGCCTGCGCAAAAACAAGCCCGTGGAAGCGTTTGATCACATCGCGAGGCTAGCCTGTACAAAATCAGTTCGTTTGGATGATTCTGTGAGCGAGCGAGAGATGGTGTCTCTTGTTAGTCAGCTATTTAAGTGCAAGAATCCGCTAATCAGTCCGCTTGGAAAACCGACCTACTTTGAACTTGGGCGGAACGAGTTGGATCGTCGTTTCATGCGCTAGCTCACTTCAGAACGTTATCCTGTTCATAAAAAGTATGAAAAATTTTGGGATTAATTACGGTTTTGATGCTCGTCATCTGCTATCGGCTCTTTAGTAAAGCCTTTAAAACTCGGGAATCCACTCATCCGGATCTCCCCGCAAGAGCAGTAAACAGATTTTAGCTAAACGACTATGAGTGTCAGCAAGGCATCGACCAAGAATAGCAAAGCCAAGAACGGTTTTCATTTTAATACAGACGACACGGTGGAAGGTATGAAAACCTCGATCCTGAATCATCTAAAATTTACATTGGCCCGTGATTTGAGTACCGCGGCGAGCCGTGATTACTGGGTTTCTACCTGTATGGCTGTGCGTGACCGTATTTTGGAGCGTATGATTGCGACTCAAGAGACCCATTACGAACAAGATGTTCGCCGTGTGTATTACCTTTCCCTAGAGTATCTCATGGGTCGCTTGTTGAACAACAATTTGTTCAACACAGGTCTGGAAGGACAAGCGAGGAAGGCCCTGGAAGAGTTGGGGTATAATTTAGACGATATCCGTGAAGAAGAACCGGATATGGGCCTGGGGAATGGTGGCCTAGGTCGGTTAGCAGCTTGCTTCCTCGATTCTCTTGCGAGTTTGGATTACCCAGCCATTGGTTATGGAATCCATTACGAATACGGTCTTTTCCGGCAAGAATTTGTAAATGGCCACCAGGTGGAACATCCAGACAATTGGCTCCAGTTTGCCAATCCATGGGAAGTGGTAAGGCCCGAGTATTCAATGAACGTACGCCTATATGGACGGGTCGAAAAACATTTCGACAATCTTGGAAATCCGAAAGTGGCCTGGGTAAATCCTCAAGTGATGGTGGGCGTACCTTTCGATATCCCCATTTGTGGATATGGTGCAGCAACGGTAAATTTTTTGCGTTTGTGGGCTTGTAAGTCATCCGAGGAGTTTGATCTCGATACCTTCAATCGTGGCGGATACGTGGAAGCCGTGCAGGAAAAAGCGGTGAGTGAAACGATCTCGAAGGTATTGTATCCGAACGATGCCACTGAGAGCGGAAAAGAGCTTCGATTAGTACAACAGTATTTCTTCGTGTGTTGCTCGTTGCAGGATATCATCCGTCGTTACAAGTTGAACCACTCAGGGTGGGATCAGTTTTCCGATAAGGCGGCGATTCAGCTGAACGACACGCACCCTGCTTTGGCTATCGTCGAACTTCTGCGCATCCTAATCGATGAAGAGAAGATAGACTGGGACAAGGCATGGGACATTATAGTCAAAACCTTCGGTTATACGAACCATACACTTCTTCCCGAGGCGTTAGAGAAATGGAGCGTTCCGTTGTTGCAGAAGGTTCTTCCGCGCCACTTACAGCTGGTATACGAGGTGAATCAGTGGTTTTTGGATACGCAAGTGGAGGCAAAGTGGCCAGGAGATGATGCCAAAAAATCTGCTCTTTCAATCATTGAAGAAGGAGATGTTCAAATGGTTCGAATGGCGCATCTGTCGGTTGTCGGAAGTCATAGCACCAACGGTGTGGCGGCTTTACATACGGATTTACTTAAGAAGCACCTGTTGAAGGACTTCTTTGAACTTTACCCAGACCGTTTTAATAACAAAACCAATGGCATAACACCTCGCCGTTGGTTACTCGCTTGTAACCCGAAGTTGTCTGATTTGATCTCAGAGAAAGTGGGCGAAGATTGGCCGTTAGATTTGGACCGACTGCAGAAGCTGGCTCCCTTTGCAGACAAGTCAGATTTTCAAAAGAGGTTCATGGAAATCAAGCGTGAGAATAAGGTCGAGCTGGCAGGAATCATCAAACGCCTCTGTCATGTGGATGTGAATCCAGACGCATTGTTCGACGTGCAGATCAAGCGCTTGCATGAATACAAACGTCAGCATCTTAACCTGCTTCACATACTGACTTTGTACTATCGGATATTGCAGAATCCAGATTATGATATGGTTCCTCGCGTTTTCATTTTTGGAGCAAAAGCGGCTCCAGGATACTATCTTGCTAAGACGATTATCAAAGCCATCAATTCGGTTGGTGAAGTTATAAATAACGATCCACGGGTAAAAGATCGTATCAAAGTGGTGTTCCTTCCAAATTACGGAGTCTCGTTGAGCGAAAAGATTATTCCTGCGTCTGATCTGTCGGAGCAAATTTCAACGGCGGGTAAGGAAGCCTCAGGAACCGGCAATATGAAGCTGGCCCTCAATGGTTCATTAACAATAGGCACGTTGGATGGAGCCAATGTCGAGATCCTTGAAGAGGTCGGTGAGGATAATATCTTTATTTTTGGTCTGACGGTTGAGGGCGTAGAGGCTTTGAGGAAAAAAGGTTACAACCCCTACCAGTACTATTACGAGAACCAGGAGTTGAGAAACATTGTCGACTGGGTTGGAAGCGATTCGTTCACCCCTACCGAACCCGGTGTCCTTGCACCGTTGCGACATAGCTTACTGGATGGGGGAGATCCGTTTCTGGTAATGGCTGATTACGAAGCCTACATCAAGTCACAGGAAGAAGTAGATAAAGTCTTCCGTGACAAAAAACGCTGGGCGCGTATGGCAATCATGAATACTGCACGAGTCGGAAAATTTTCCTCAGACCGCACCATTCATGAGTATTCAAAGGAAGTCTGGGATCTGACTGCAGTGAAGGTCGATTAACTCTTTGCATCATTTGGAACTCTTGACCTATGCTCCAGTCCTATGGTTCGTATGCTTTACCCCAAAACACGACTTATATTGAATTTTCCCTACGACAAGGTGCGGATGACGCCACTTGTATTAGCGGTCCTGTTTATGTTACCGAGTTTGGTAACAGCGGATACGAATGATGATCGTCCCTTTAATGTGGGGGACCACTTTTATTACGATATCAAGTGGGGGATTCTTAAAGTGGGCGAGGCAGAGATGTTGGTTGAGGCTGCCGGTGAAGAAAATCCAGGAGACCTGAAGTTTGTTCTGCTTGTTCGAACGTCATCTTGGGCAGATACGTTTTATAAAGTAAGAAATCGGATAGAAAGCTATACGGACGCGGAAGTTACGAGGGCACTTCACTATGTACAAGATCAGTACGAAGGTGGTCGGGAACGGGAGATTACAGTAACCTTTGATTGGGATAGTAATACGGCTCAATATAAGAACTTCGAAGATAAAAGAACTGCGATTTCGATTCCTGCGGATTGTCAGGACCCCTTCTCTCTGCTATTTGCTTATCGGTTAAAGGAGTTCGAACCTGGCAAGCGGATCAGTGTACCCGTCACAGATGGTAAAAAAAGCGTGACTGCTGACATTGAAGTTCTCGAAAGAGAAACGATTAAAGTGAAGGCGGGGAAGTTTGAATGTTTGCGGGTTCGGCCAGATGTAAAAGATCTGGGTGGGGTATTTAGTAAAAGCAAGAATGCCCATATGGATATTTGGTTTTCCAACGATAAACATAAATTGATCGTTAAAATGTCGAGTTCGGTGAGCGTGGGCCGGTTTAAAGTTGAGTTAAGAGACTATGTATTAGGGGATTCTCTCTAGTCTCTATTCATAGCTCTTATCTCTCTGTAAGGTCTGGTTCTCTATACATTCAAGCACTCGAAGTATAGGGGGCGAGGTTGAAGCAGGAGGAATTCCATCAACTAAATGCTCGCCTAAGATCTTCGTTTAATGCTGCTCAATCGAAAGAAAGAAATGCCCAATGTCGGTGACCCGGAGGTCGCTCGTAAGACCGAGTATCGATTGGTTGAGTTGTTGTTTCAGAATAGCGAGTTCGCACTGTATCATTGACGGCGATTGGGTTTGGGTTCTGGTGGATCTTTACGCAGTCGAATCCTTATTTGTGGCCATCGATATGGCTAGTTGGGTTCACGTTACTTCAACTCGCCCGCTTATTCCATATTAGGTCGTTTCTAAATCAGGACTCACAGAATAAAACAAATTACAGTAAGCACGTATATTTGTTCTGGCTTCTTTCTTTTTCCACCACCTTGGTGTGGTCCTCGGCTTTGGTTTTTTTTAGCGGGCCTGATAGCGACCAATTTATTATAGTATTCACTTTGGTGACAGGAGGCATTGCCTGCGTTGCTTTGTCATCTCTTGCTCACATTCCGAAGATCTATCCGACTTACATTTTTGGGATGCTAGTACCGGTCTCGGGATATTACATTTCGACGGGGGTAATCGAAAATATCTTTGCGGGTGTAACTGCTCTTTTGTTTATCGGATTTGGAGCATTCATATCTCGAAGATTCCGGCGCAATGTTGCTCATTCGATTTCGCTCGAACTTACAAACCTGAAATTAGCGGAGACACTTCAGAGTGAGAATAGCAAGGCGGATAGACTGAACACAGATCTTCTTCAGGAAGTTAATAAACGAGAGCGTTCAGAGAAAGATCTCAAAAAGGCAATCGACGAAGCCCGAGCGGCTAGCAAAGCTAAAAGCGATTTTCTCGCCGTTATCAGCCATGAGATTCGAACTCCCATGAATGGAGTTATGGGGATGTTGGATCTCGTTATGGATACCCAATTGAGTAAGCTCCAGCGAGATTATCTGGAAACGGCTAATCGATCCGCAGAAACACTACTTCGTTTACTGAACGATTTGCTTGATTTTTCCAAGTGCGACCAAGGGGACCTGCCTATGGAAAAAACTGCCTTTCTCATGCGCGATGCGGCTGAAGAAGTGCTATCACTCATGGCTGGTCGAGCCAAGAAGAAGGGCTTGGACTTTAAGTTTGTATGGGATGAAACAGCACCTGAATGGGTATCGGGTGATCCGATACGCTTCCGTCAGGTTTTAGGTAACTTGGTTGGTAATGCGGTTAAGTTTACCGAACAAGGATCCGTATCTGTTTCATTGGAGCGCCATGAACGTGAGGGAGAGCTAATCCGCTACTTCTTCAAAGTTGAAGATAGCGGTATTGGAATCGAATCGGAAGCAATTGATAGCCTTTTTGAGCCTTTTACGCAGGCAGATTCCTCAATGACCCGTAAATACGGTGGGACAGGCCTTGGACTCGCCATATCCCGGCGATTGATTCGTTTCATGGGGGGCGATATTAAAGTCTCTAGTGAAGCTAACAAAGGGTCTTGTTTCTGTTTCGATTTACTTTTGGCGGAGCCGGGAGCATTCGAGATTGAACGGGGAGTAGAATCACAATCTAAGGTTCCTCTGGAAATGAGTTACGCGGGTAGAGTGTTGGTGGTAGAAGATGACGCGGTAAATCAAAGGGTCATAAGATTGCTTTTGGAGCGGTGCGGGCTTGACGTTGTGGTTGCAGAAAATGGGAAAATCGGATTTGAAAAAGCTATTAGCGAATATTGGGATCTTGTATTTATGGACTGCCATATGCCGGTGATGGATGGTATTACCGCAACGAAGAAAATTCGTGAACACGAGGTTCAAAATGGCCTATCGCACACTAATATTGTGGCGCTGACCGCTAATGCAAAAGAGTCAGATAAGGCAGCCTGTCTTGCCGCAGGGATGGATGATTTTCTTGCCAAGCCTGTGCGTAAAACGGGCCTCAAGTCCGTCCTCGATGCCTGGTTTCCCGAAGCGGTTATTCTCAGACCTTAGTGCCCGTTTTCTTTTCTGAGGACGTGTATCGTAATCTCGCCGGGGCAGAAAAAACGAATCGGTAGACGACAGCCACCCGACCCACGGGAGGTGTAACCTTTAACGGTTTTGTACTGCCAGTTTTCGGCTAGCATATAGCTGGGGCAATCACCGTTGTGGATTACGACTATACGGCCAGGAAGACAGATTTGCCCGCCGTGGGTATGGCCAGCCAAAATAAAATCGTAGCCAAGTTCGACAGCCTGTTTGTGTGTTTCCGGAGCATGGGAGAGGAGTATGCTAAAGGCGCCTTCGGGAACGGTCCCGCGCAGTTTATCAAAATCATGTCCTTCATAGTAGTGAGGGTCGTCGATGCCTGAAAGATATAGGTTCGCTCCGTTCTTTTCGAATGTTACCGTCTCGTTCATGAGCAAGGGAAGTCCCATGCTTTCAAGGGCTGGGATGAGCTCGATGGGATCGTGATTTCCCAGAATGCCGTATACGGGCTTTTTGATGGCTGCGCATATCTGCTCAACGTATGTCAGGCAGTTGGTAATACTTCCCTTGGTATCGTCGCGGTAATCTCCGGTGATGACCGCCAAATCGTAGTCCAGTCCTTCCAAGTGCTCCAGGATAATCGGGGTAAGTTCTGGTTCTAGATCCAGATGCAGGTCGGAAAGCTGCAGAATCCTCAGGCCATCAAGGGCTTCGGGGAGGTTCTTAAAACTCAATTCGTTGGTTACAAGCTTGAGGTCGAGGAAGTTGCGTCGGCCTCTGTCGTAGATTCCAGAAAGTTTGAGTAAGAATTCTACGGTTTCGAAAAAGTAAGGGATACGATCGGGATTCAGCAGATTCTTACCTTGCCAGACCTGCTCACTTTCTTGAAGCGCCTGCTTCTCCAACCGGCGCTTAAGGGCTTCATGGCCAATACGTTCTGCCAGCTCCCGATAGACTTCAGGTAGATGGTCCAAGAGTAAATGTGCCGCGTCGTTTTCCGCCATGGTTGAGGCCTGTTATGGGAGTCCTGTTTTTCGAAAACAACTTCTAAATGTTTATACTGGCCATGGCTTGTATTTAGTGAAGAGTCTGGTCCTCACTTTTTTCACAGCTATGTCCGATAATTTACAGGATGCCTTTGATCCGGTTGAAGATGCCATCGCAGCCATTGCTGATGGCAAGATTGTCATTGTTACGGATGATGAGAATCGCGAAAACGAAGGAGATCTAATTTTCGCCGCTGAAAAAGCGACGCCTGAGTTGGTTAATATGATGATCCGTTATTGTAGCGGTGTCGTTTGTGTCCCTTGCTCAGGCCCCCAGTTGAGGCGCCTTGGCATCAATCCGATGGTGCCTTACAACCGTGAAACTTACAGGACTGATTACACGGTTTCAGTGGACGCAGCTGAAGGAATCACCACTGGGATAAGTGCGTTTGATCGCGCAGAAACTATACGACTTCTGGGTAGTGGAACGACGACTCCGAATGATTTTGTCCAGCCTGGGCACGTATTTCCGCTTAGATCCCGCCCTGGGGGTGTGTTGGAACGAAGTGGGCATACGGAAGCGGCTGTGGATCTAGCCGAGCTGGCAGGCCTATTCCCTGCAGGGGTACTTTGTGAGATCGTAAACGAGGATGGAACCATGGCCCGGCTTCCTGATTTGGTGAAATTTAAGAAGCGCTTTAATATGCCACTTATATCAATCGCGTCATTGATCGAATACCGGCACAAACGGGATCAGTTGGTGGAGAAAGTTGCTGAACGACCCTTCAAGTCGAAGCATGGAGAGTTCAACCTGAGCGTTTTTCGTAGTCGAGTTGACCAGCGCCATCATATGGCATTCGTCAAAGGTAGTATTTCTGTGGAGCCTACTTTGGTGAGAGTCCAGAGTGAGAACCTCCTTGAGGATGTGTTCTGCGAAGATGGAACCGATGGTTTTGAAAACCTTTCGGCGTCCTTTAAGCGGCTTTCTGAAGAAGAAAGCGGCGTACTACTTTACATGCAACAAGCCCACGGTGGTTTAGAGTTTAAACAAGGCAAGGTAGAGGCTACTAAAATGGATTTCCGTGACTACGGGATCGGGGCTCAAATTTTAGTGGCTCTTGGGCTGAAAAAGATTCGCTTACTCTCGAGTACTCCGCGCAAAGTGGTCGCTCTCGAAGGTTACAATCTTGAAATCGTAGAACAAGTCCCGTTGAACTAAGCGGTTTTCAATACTTACAGCTGTCATGAGCAAGTTCAAACCTGATTACGATCCGATCGACGGAAGCCCCTTTTCGTTGGGGATTGTCTGTTCACGTTTCAATCCGGAGGCGGTGGAAGCGCTGTTGGAAAATACGTTGAAGACTCTGCGGGAGTCGGGAGTTAAAGAAGAGAATATACGTGTAATGCGAGTCCCGGGATCGAATGAAGTCCCTTGGGGTATTCAAGTGCTCGCTGGAACTGGAGAGTACGATTGTTGCATTGGCTTGGGAGTGCTTTTGCGAGGAGGCACCGTACACTTTGAAGTGGTTGCCCAGAGTGCTTCCGATGGATTACAAATGGTGGCTTTGAACGAAATGATACCGGTCATCAATGGTATTGTCGTTGCGGATACAACGGAGCAAGCGATCGAGCGTACTAAAGGCGAGATCGACCGGGGCCGTGAATTTGGAGAAGCCGCACTCGAAATGGCCAAGCTAAAGAAACACTATATTTCATACGATGAGCAAGACGCCTAGACGCCGGGAAAATAGAATTGCGGCGATGCAGTTCATCTATGCGTGCAGCTTGAATCCTCCGGCGAATCTGGCCAGTCAACTGACACTCTTCTACTCTGACAAAGATCGTGAGCGGGATTATTATTCATTTTCAGAAGAGTTGATAGCCGGTGTACTAGATAGCCTGGAGGAAGTGGATGCCGAGATTAAAGCGTACGCGGAAAACTGGGATTTTGATAGAATCGCAAAGATGGACCTGGCGATTCTTCGATTAGCGATCTATGAGTTACTCTATCGATTGGACATCCCGCCTATCGTATCGATCAATGAGGCGATTGACCTCAGTAAACAATTTTCAGGACCCGATTCGAAACGTTTTATCAATGGTATTTTGGATAAAATGAAGGGCAAGATTCAGCGGCCTTTACGGGAAGCTACTGAACTCTAGATTTATACCTTTCCTATGTTTGGACTGTTTAAGAAATTCAAGTCCGGTTTTGCTCGGACCACGCAATCGTTATTCGGTGCCGTTGGCGGAATCTTCGGCGGTAAAAAGCTCGATAGTGATTCCATCGATGCTCTTGAAGAAGCCCTTTATGGTGCAGATTTCGGAGTGGAAACAACGGAAGAGATCATGGCAGAGATTCAGCGAGCCTTCAAAGCGGACCGTGAGCTCCGTGGGTTGGATGCAGCTGAAATTGGGGCAGCGGTGTTGCGTCGGGTATTAGAAGGAGCAGAAGGTAGCTTCTCTCCCGATAGGCTAGATCGCGAAGTCATCATGCTATTGGGAGTCAACGGATCTGGTAAGACGACTACGACGGCAAAGCTTGGAAATCTTTATAAGGAAGACGGTCGATCAGTGCTACTCGCAGCCTGCGATACGTTTAGGGCTGCGGCGAATGAGCAGATTAAATCCTGGTCGGATCGTCTGGAAATTGACCTCATTGCCAGCAAGCATGGAGCTGATGCTGCGGCAGTTGCGTTTGATGCCTATCAAGCTGCTGAGAGTCGAGGTCATGATCTGATTATTCTCGATACGGCCGGCCGCCTTCACAACAAAAGTCACTTGATGGGTGAATTGGAAAAGATTATTCGCGTCTTAAAGAAGAAAGACGAATTGGCACCTCATCATCGCTGGTTGATCGTGGATGGGAGTATTGGCTCGAATTCGATCGAACAGGCTCGGGTATTTCACAAGGCCGTTGATTTAACGGGTTTGATCATCACGAAGCTGGACGGTACCAGCCGAGGCGGTGCATTGGTGGGAATCTACCGAGAACTGAATATCCCGATTTACTTTGTGGGTCTCGGCGAACAGCCAGACGATCTTCAGCCGTTCACGATTGATAATTATGTATCTGCTGTATTTGGTCTTGAAAAGGAATTATCTGAATGAGCTGGCACGAAACATCGGTAAAAGTCGAACTGGGTGATCGCAGTTATAACATTTGGATCGGCCGAGATGCAGGATTGGGTGTTTTAGAAACCGCCCAAGCTCTGGGTGCTGACGGTCGAAAGTGCGCCTTTGTCGTAGATGCGGGATTTGGCGACAGGCAGGCGAGTTTCGTTTCTGATATGCGGGAGTTTGGGCCAGCGCTCGAATTACCGGCGGGTGAAACCACCAAGAGCCTGTCTGAAATAGGGCGTGTATATGACTTTTTGGCGGAGCATCACCTGGATCGATCTTCCTGTCTCTTTGCCGTGGGTGGAGGGGTGATTGGTGATCTTGGAGGGTTCGCTGCTGCGAGTTATCTTCGTGGGATCGATTTCTATCAAGTCCCGACCACTCTGTTGTCGATGGTGGATAGCTCAGTCGGAGGGAAAACGGGTATCAATATCGCGGCGGGAAAAAATCTCGTGGGTGCTTTCTTTCAACCTCAAGGAGTCTTTTCAAGTACCGGTTTTTTAACTACGCTTCCCAAGCGTGATTTTAATTCTGGAATGGCAGAGATCATCAAGCATGGCTTGCTATATGATCTTGCTCTTTTTGAGCGCCTTGAAGAACTCGATGTTCTGCATGCAGAGCATGAGGCGTTGTCGGGAATCATTAAGAGGAATTGTGAGATCAAGGCCGCGGTCGTCAAAGCCGATGAAAAAGAGCAGGCGGCTTCGGGGGGACGGGCTTTACTGAATCTGGGGCATACCTTTGGCCACGCGATCGAAAATATCGCGGGTTATGGTGAATATATGCACGGAGAGGCCATTGGGATCGGGTTGGTTATGGCAGGGGAGTTGTCGCGTCGATTAGGTAATCTGACCGATATCGACGTGGAGCGTATCTCAAAGCTGGTGGGCCGTTACTTGCCGACACGGCTCCTGACCCCTTTGGCTGGCAGTGATCTAATCACTGCCATGCAGCGCGATAAGAAGGTCCATCGCGGTACCTTG
>CALGUT010000602.1 GCA_937920335.1 uncultured Opitutales bacterium | reverse complement strand
TACAGTGGTATCGGGTATCACCGCTGTAACCGCACTCGATTTTCTGGGCTTTGGTCTACCCCCTCCAACTCCGAGCATGGGGGAATTGTTAAAACAGGGAGTTGCCAGCCTCACCATCGCACCCTGGATTGTCGCCAGTGCATTTACCGCCCTCGTTGTCACGCTTACTCTCATCACCTTCATTGGCGAAGCTGTACGAGAAGCCTTTGACCCAAAAAAATTCACCATTTACCAATAAATGATAATGAAAGAATTCCGAAGTCTGCGCTTTATACTATTTGCCGTTGCCCTGATGGGCTTGATTCTGGGTTGTGGAAAGAAATCCGATTCCGGCGGGTCCGATGCTGAGGCCTACGACAATAGTCAGGACATGGCTGAGCACTTTGCAAACCATCCAGACTTTTTCCGTTTCCTTACCGACGGGGATATTCCCAAGGATCTGAACTGGGAAAATGGATCAGAATTATCGGAATTCAGTTCACCTGAAGCCAAAAAAGGCGGGACCTACCGCGGTGCTATCCAGGACTTTCCCCGCACACTAAGAATACTTGGACCGGATGCCAACGGAAGTTTCAGACCCTATATTCTCGATTATAATTTTATGCAGTACGCGCACCGGCATCCTAATTTTACGGAGGTGAAGGAAGGTGGGTTTTATTTTTTCCCGGGCGTCGCCAAGGAATGGGCCCTCGACTATGACGGCAAGCAAGTGTTTGTGAGGATCAATCCAGATGCTCGTTGGTCCGATGGAGAGCCGATTACAACCGAGGATGTTTCGTTTTCCTTCTACTTTTATCAGCAGGAATACCATAAACAGATCTGGTATCACGACTGGTATGGCCCGGGGATCAACTACTCTCACGTAACTGTTTATGACGACTACACGTTTGCCGTCGGCCTTTCAGAACGGCGGCCCAACATGTTGAATCTTGTCCTCGAACTCACTCCTCTTCCCAGGCACTTCTTCAAAGAATACGGCCCCGACTACAATGAACGCTACCAATGGAGGTTTGTCACAACCAGTGGGCCGTACGTGATAAACGATTCCGATATTAAGAAAGGCCGCTCTATCACCTTGACACGCAATAAGGACTGGTGGGCAAAGGATTTAAAATTCTGGCGAAACCGTTTCAATTACGACAGAATGCGTTTTGAGGTCATTCGAGACTCATCCAAAGCATTTGAAAGCTTTCTGCGCGGAGATTTGGATACCGCACGATTGAACCTGCCTGAATACTGGTATGAAAAGCTACCCAATGACAGTCCGCTAGTGAACCAGGGTTACATCCACAAATATGAGTTTTTCAATGACAAACCACGACCCACTTATGGATTATGGATAAACTCTTCCAGACCGTTCCTGAACAATCGCGATGTCCGTGTCGGGATAAACTACGCCACAAACTGGGATATGGTCTGTGAACAATACTTTCGAGGCGATGCCACTCGCATGAACACCACCGCCGATGGTTACGGACCTTTTACTCACCCCACACTGAAAGCCCGTCCATTCGATACCGACAAAGCGCTGGCCGCATTTGCCAAAGCGGGATTTACCAAACGCGACGCGGATGGTGTATTGATCAACGATCAAGGCCAGCGCTTATCGTTCGATCTGACAACCGGGTACGAATCTCTGAAAGATGTGCTGACCATCCTGCGTGAAGAAGCCCTTAAAGCCGGTTTGGAACTTCGTGTTGAAGTGCTTGAAAGCACAGCGGCTTGGAAAAAAGCCCAAGAAAAAAAGCATGAAATTCTGTTTTCCGCTTTCGGTGTCGCCCCGGAAATGTATCCCCGTTATAAGGAAACCTACTACTCCGATCGGGCCTACGAAAATCCCTGGACCGAAGACGGGCAAGTCAATCCGGATCGAAAGCCCAAAACCCAATCCAACAATCTTCAGCTAATCGCCTCCAAAGAACTCGATAAAATGATCGAAGCCTATGACAACTCGGAAGATGTAGACGAGATGATCGCACTTGCTTACAAAATGGAGGAATTCCTGGCTGAAGATGCATCTTTCGTACCCGGATTTGTACTACCAACGATGAAAGTAGGCGCCTGGAGGTGGATTGGATTCCCTAGAGATTTTTCAGTAAAATTGGCGGACCAGATCAGAGAATACAGACTCGATTGGCTGGATGAAGACAAGAAGAAGGAAACTCTGGAGGCGATGAAAACAGGTAAGACTTTTGAACCGGTCGTTAAGACGATCGGCAAATACGCCCCCGTTTCAAACTGACAACCGGGAATTTCGCTTTGGAACCATCCGAAAACATTCTGGAAGTTCGAGACCTGATTACTGCCTTCGACACCGATAGTGGTCAGGTAACCGCCGTAGACAGCGTCAGCTTCGATGTTCCCCGAAGCAGAACCCTTGGCATCGTAGGTGAATCGGGGTGCGGAAAATCGGTAACCGCACTTTCCATCATGCGCCTCCTACCGCAGCCCATGGGCAAAATCCTGGGAGGGAGTATCCAGCTGGACGGAAAAGACCTGCTCCTGTGCAGCCCGGAAGAAATCAGAAAAGTCCGGGGAGCGCGCATCAGCATGATTTTTCAAGAACCTATGTCCGCCTTGAATCCAGTCCAGCGCATTGGGAAACAGCTGAGTGAAATATTCCTGCTGCATAGGCCAGAGATGTCGAAGAAAGACGCATGGAATGCCTCCATCGACATACTTCACAAAGTGGGAATTCCATCCCCTGAAATCCGGGTTGGAGAATATCCGCATCAACTTTCCGGTGGCATGCGGCAACGTGTGGTCATCGCCATTGCTTTGGCATTGAAACCACAACTGGTTATTGCGGATGAACCTACCACCGCCTTGGACGTGACCATTCAGGCCCAGATTCTGGCGCTCATGAAATCACTCCAACACGAAATGGGCATGAGTATCATCATGATCACGCACGACTTGGGGGTCATTGCCGAAACCTGTGACCGCGTGGTTGTCATGTATGCCGGACGGGTGGCGGAGATGGGAACTGCCGACCAGATTTTCCATAACCCTCAACACCTGTATACCGATGGGCTTCTAAAATCCATCCCCAGACTGGAGAATCAGCGAAAGTCTAAATTGGCCACCATTCCGGGATTGGTGCCCGCTCTACAGAATCTGCCCATCGGTGCCCGTTTTGCTTCACGATCTCCCTCTCCCGTTTCTGAAGCCTATCTGCAATCCGAAGCCTACAAAACAACACGTCCCAGCTTGAAAGAGGTGGAACCCGGTCATTGGGTCGAGGATTGTCCCGCGGTCCTGGTGGAAAGTATGGGCCAAGGATCGCCCGAGGATTTATGAACGGCCCACTGCTGGATATTAAGGACCTTAAAATGCATTTCCCGGTCAAGGGCGGTGTATTTCTTACTGCGAAGGCGTGGTGCAAGGCTGTTGATGGCGTGTCCCTGCAAATTCGCCCCGGAGAAACCCTCGGCCTGGTGGGAGAAAGCGGCTGCGGCAAATCTACCCTGGGTAAATGCATAGTCGGATTAAACAAACCGACCGGCGGTGCCATCCACTACAGTGACACGGAGATTTCTCAATTGAAGCCCAAAGAGTTCAAGCCCTATCGCCGTGATATTCAGATGATCTTTCAGGATCCAGTGGATTCTTT
>CALGUT010000601.1 GCA_937920335.1 uncultured Opitutales bacterium | reverse complement strand
GAAACTGGGGCACGCCTTTTTCATTATTGTGAATCTGATTCACAACCATATCCACGACGGCTTCTCCAGCCACCGTGTTGTGCTGATCCATCCCTGCTATGTCGGGCAATGAATCACTGGGGTCCCGGTATTCTAGCTGGATAACACCCACGTCTTCAGGGATCTTGAGACCGATATCGTGAATCCAGTGAATGATGGTATTATAAAGAATGAGTAGTACGTCTGGTTTGTGTGTGTCGTACCATTTTTTGAAGAGTTCCCGATCTTCTCGAACTGATTCCCATTCAAAGAACGGTGGTATGCGCTGGGAATCGGGTAATCGTTGTTGGCCTATCAAGTAACCGGCGGAGAAGCGTCTCTCAACCAGTCGATCGATAACCTCGTCTAAGACCAGCCCAGGTCTCTTATAACCCAGGCGGATCGCTCTTTGAAATGCGCGTTGAGCGAGATCGTAGTGATCAACACAGCAGTAGGAGAGTGTGGGTTCACGAGTTTGTACTCCGGTAATCGCTACGGGGAATTCTTCCCAAACTTTGCGAAATTTCTCAGGCAGTCGATTCGTAGACATCAGACCGACGATGATTAGACCTCGGATATTTCTTGTTTTGAGAATTCGGATGAAGCCGTCTGCAGTCAGTTCTGGGTCGTGTAACCAAAACCGATCGAAACTGTAGCCCCGTTGTTTGGCGCGCTTTTCGCAACCAATGACGTAATTGGGAATAGTAGGGTGGTTCCTGAATGCGTCCCGGTCGTGATTCGCATTGATCAAAGCGAGCTTTGCCTGGAAGCGAGGTGTCTGGCTGGCTCGTAATTGAGCCATAAGCTGTGAGACGACCGCATTGGACTGATAGCCCATTTCATCAGCGACCTTCTTGATCTTATTGCGGGTCGCCTCAGGAATTTGGGGATTATTCCGTAAAGCGAGGGAAATGGTGTTTTTTGAGTAGCCTAACTTATCGGCAATAGCTTTGAGTGTAACGCGGGGCATAGTTGCGATAAATACCTACAAACACATTACGGTCAAGTGAACTCGAGCTTTTGCCCATCTTTATTCAACCTTACTAACTACTAGACACAGAATGAAACCCCATGGCATATACGATTGGAATTGATTACGGAACGAACTCGGTTCGGAGCATAGTTGTTCGCTGTGCTGACGGTGCAGAAATTGGTACGTCAGTTTATAACTATCCAAGCGGAGACCTTGGAATTCTTTTAGATCCTGCTGACCACAATCTTGCGCGCCAACATCCTGGTGACTATGTTGCGGGTGTTGAGTCGAGCGTCACGGAAGCGATTGCTCAGGCAAACGAATCGGATGCGGGCTTCTCCGCGGACAAAGTTATCGGGCTGGGCGTGGATTCTACCGGATCGAGTCCTATCCCTGTTGATGAGACGAACACGGCTTTGGCAATGCAAGACGCCTGGAAGGGGAATCTGAACGCTGAATGCTGGTTGTGGAAAGATCACACTAGTGTAAAAGAGGCGGCTAAGATAACAGAACTCGCTCGAGAGCACCGTCCACAGTATGTGGCTAAGTGTGGAAATACCTATTCTTCAGAATGGTTCTGGTCCAAAATTTGGCATTGTCTGAACGTGGACCCTGAGCTGTTTGATGCGGCCTATAGTTGGGTAGAGCTGTGTGACTGGATTCCTGCAATTCTTGCGGGAGTGAACGATCCGAAAGCAGTTAAACGCGGGGTTTGCGCAGCTGGACATAAAGCGTTTTATGCGGATGATTGGGGAGGGCTCCCTGACGACGAATTTTTATCGATGCTCGATCCGAAGTTGGCGGCCCTGAAGAGCCGCTTATACGAGAAAGCCTATGATGCTTCTGAAACCGCTGGCTTTCTCTGTGAAGCATGGGCGGGGAAGCTAGGACTTTCAGTCGGCATCCCGATCGCCATCGGTGAGTTTGATGTGCACTACGGCGCTATCGGTGCCGGCGTTGACGAAGGAGTGTTGGTAAAAGTAATCGGAACCTCAACCTGCGATTGCGGCGTTGTGAAAGCGGATAAGGACATCGCGGATGTTCCAGGGATTTGTGGGATTGTCAAAGGGGCTATCCTTCCTGGTTATTTCGGCGTTGAGGCAGGTCAATCTGCAGTGGGCGATATTTTTGCCTGGTATGTTGAGCGGGTTCTTAACGGAGGATCGGAGACTCACATTCGGCTGACTGAAGAGGCCTCACACTTGAAGCCTGGTGAGAGTGGATTACTTACTTTAGACTGGAATAACGGTAACCGGACAATCCTTGTGGATCCCTTGCTTTCAGGGCTGCTGGTGGGGCAAACGTTGCATACGTCTCAAGCTGAAATCTACAGAGCTCTGATTGAGGGGACTGCATTTGGCGCCCGCATGATTTTGGAACGCCTAGATGAATATGGAATTCCGGTTAATCAGGTTGTTTGCGCGGGAGGAATAGCAGAGAAAAACCCGATGTTGATGCAGATCTATGCAGACATAACAGGGAGAGAGATGTCGCTTTCCGGTTCTTCGCAAACTTGTGCATTAGGATCCGCTGTCAGTGCTGCCGTCGTTGCTGGATCCGCCAAAGGCGGATACGATGACTTTAAGTCTGCACAACAGGCTATGACCTTTTTGAAAGAGGAAACCTACAAGCCTGATCCCGAAGCCCAAGCTGTCTACGACCAGCTTTTTGCCGAGTATAAGAAGATGCATGATGCATTCGGCGGAGAGGGTAGCGCAGACTTAGGTTCATTAATGAAGCGCCTACTCGAAATCAAGGAGGCCGCTCGCAGAGCTTAGTTTTTTCACCCCTATGAGTTTATACGATTTTAGTCATCAAGAAATCTGGTTTGTAACTGGCAGCCAGCACCTATATGGTCCCGAAGCTTTAAAGCAGGTAGGCATTAATTCGAAGGAGGTTGCTGGTGCGTTGGACGCGTCAACGTCCATTCCGGTGAAGATTTCTTATAAAACGATCGGAGAAACGCCGGTTGAAATTCGAGGTATCATCAATGACGCGAATCATGATTCCAATTGTATTGGTTTAATCATTTGGTGCCACACGTTTTCGCCGGCCAAGATGTGGATTGTCGGACTAAAGAATCTCAATAAGCCGTTCTTGCATCTACACACGCAGTTTCATCGCGATTTGCCTTGGAGTGAGATCGATATGGACTACATGAATCTGCATCAGGCTGCCCATGGAGATCGTGAATTCGGATTTATAAATGCGCGCATGCGGAATAGTCGGAAGGTGGTTGTGGGTCATTGGCAAGATCCTGCTGTTCAAAATGAAATAGGGATCTGGTCCCGCGCAGCCCG
>CALGUT010000600.1 GCA_937920335.1 uncultured Opitutales bacterium | reverse complement strand
CTGCCCCATACTCTTGGAAGCCTTGCTATGGCTGTCCTGAAGCCAAATCGGCACCGATTGAAGTGTATGCTCGTTTATAGCTTTTTTGACTCGAGAAAGCGCGATTGTGGCAGTATTACTCTTGGGAGCTGTCGCCATGTAAATGACAGCGTGCGCCAAATTGAGTTCGCACTCGGGCTGACCGACAAACTCACAGGCCTCCTTGGTTGCGATGGCTAGTGGCAATGCCATCGGATCGGCCAAGCCGATGTCTTCGCTAGCTAGAATAACAATCCTTCGGGCAATAAATCTCGGATCCTCGCCGCCGGCTAACATTTTGGCCATCCAATAGAGGGCAGAATCCGGGTCACCACCACGCATACTCTTTATGAAAGCCGAGGCGGTGTTGTAATGCTCATCTTCATCCGCATCATAGCGAATCTGTCGTTCGTTCGCAAACGCCTCTAAATCGTTCTCACCGAGTTCATGACCTGGCTCCACACTCTCCACAAGAACCTCCAACGCATTCAAGGCTCGTCTCATATCACCATCGCACAGAGCAGCCAGCGATTTTAGTAAAGCGGGAGCAGCCTGAATCCTTTTCGGTCCTAAACCTCTCTCATCATCCTTCAAGGCTCTCTCCAGTGCCAGGGCCACTTGGCTTTCTGTCAATGGCTGCAGCTTGAAGAGATGACTGCGACTCACTAACGGAGGGATAATATAAAACCCTGGATTATGAGTCGTCGCTCCAATCAACCGTATATTCCCCTCCTCGACATCAGGTAGTAGTAAGTCCTGTTGTGCTTTATTAAAGCGATGAAGCTCATCAATAAACAGCACGGTGCGGGCAGACGGATTGCTTCTGGCTGACAGCAATATTTGTTTCAATTCAGCGGCATTCGATAACACCGCATTAATCTGAACAAAATGACTGTTCGTTTCCCGGGCAATTACTCGGGCGAATGTGGTTTTTCCGCAGCCGGGAGGCCCCCAAAATAACAAACTTCCGAACCGGTCCGACTGAATGAGCTTTGGTAGCAGTGTACCTTCTTGAAGCAGATGCTCCTGCCCGATTATCTCTCCCAAGGTCTGGGGACGCATTCGAGCTGCCAACGGCTTCCGAGAACTGTCATCCGTTTCTCCTGAACGGGATTCGAAAAAGGATGCCTGAAATGTATCACTCATAATTCAATGTCCTATGGTTACGCCCCAGTCCAGACATCTGCAAACCAAAGATGGCCTTCATCACATCTAGAATGAGATTTACACGCTAGAAACACTTACCATCATGCAAGAAATGGCCGCTCAATCCTATCGAGCCCCTCTATTGTGGCTCCTGATTCCAATGATCAGCGGCTATACCCTTGGTTACCATCTCTCTGATATTTCCGTCAGTATTTTACTTTCGCTTGCCCTAGGCTCATTGCTAGGTGCATACCTGTGCAATTCTCAGCCATCCTCTCAGGCGCAACAGGTTTGGTGGGCGGTATTTCTTACGATCGCTGTATCCGCCGCTTCACTACTATATTTTCAACAGTCTCGCACATTCCCAGACATCTGGGAGGAGCTTCCGCCCAGAGAGGCATTCATCGAAATAAAGGTAAAGCGTCTCTACGCATCCATTGATCAAGATCGGGTTAGCGGCATCGGAGAGATCACGAAAACAGACAATCACCTCACGACCATCTACAGCTATCCGCTATACTTTTCCGTCGAAGTCGATGGTCATTCAATTGGCAGAGGTGACCGGTTTTCCGCCCGAGGTGTATTAAGCTATCTGCCAGCCAAAAAGACACCTTCTTCTTTCGAAAACTATCTAACAGGTCAATCGATTCCACTAACTTTCACCAGAGGTTACTTAACCGCTTCACCCGAACGCGGGAATCAACTGGAAAGGACTATCGGAAGTCTAAGAGAGAAGGCTATCAGTATCCTAGGAATCGGTCTCGAGGAGTACGGAGAAGAAAGATCAATCTACCTGGGAATGATGCTCGGAATCAAAGGTGAGCTAAGCGCCGAAAATAAAAGGCTATTCTTACAAACCGGGACCTTACATCTTTTTGCCATCAGTGGACTCCACGTAGGAATCATCGCTGTAACCTTGGCGAGTATCTTTCTCGTATTGAGAATACCCCGACAGGTATCAGTCATATTGGGTTTATCTTTATTATTCGTCTATGTCGAAGTTACGGGAGCAAGCCCCTCAGCAGTCCGCGCCTTCGCGATGACAGCCTTTTTTTGGATCGGAAAATCTATAGCTCGCCAGATGCCTCCTTTCCAGGCGTTGGTAGCTTCTGCCGTGACGGTGTTAATCATTTCTCCGACCCAGCTATTCTCCGCAGGCTTCCAGTTATCTTACACCGTAGTAACAGGTATCTTGTTATGGGGTATTCCATTGTTTCAGACGCTACGAGAGAACTACTATGCGAGAATCCCGGAAAAGATAAAACATCAATCCAGACGTCGTAAGTGGTTCAACAAAACCTGGGAATTAGTAGCCGGAACATTCTCTATCAGCCTCGCCGCTTCACTCGCCAGCGCCCCTCTAAGTATTATGTACTTCGAGATCCTGGCCCCATTCGCCGTCTTTCTAAATATGGTGCTCGTACCCATAGCTTCTCTTGTCATCATTTCAGGACTCTTTTCGATCCTTTCACAACTCAGTTTACTCGGCGTTCTCGCAGCGTTTTTCAATCACGGACCCTTGCTCTTGATCAAACTCACGAACCGACTACTTGAGCAATTGGTCAGCCTACCAAACAGTTACACCGAAATCAGTTGGTCTCATTCTTCTTTGGGTTTTATCACTGTCCTGCTATTCCTCACTTCCCTACTCACCTGCCACGGGTTGAGATGCCGCAAACGGTGGCTTTTTCTCTTTCCGTTTGCCGTGACCTTCGGAATGATCTTCCTTAACAGCTTCCTTATTTAAGTTACATGAAATCAGCCTACGAATTAGCCATGGAGCGATTAAATGCCTCCAGTCCCAATCAAGACACTCCTTTGACCGACGCTCAGAAAGAGGAATTGGCCGACCTAGATAACAAGTACAACGCTCGTCTCGCAGAATGCAAGATAGCTGCTAAGAATCGCATGGCAGAAGCATCAGTAAAAGGTGATTTCCAAGAGATCGCAATTGCTGAGCAAGAACTACAAACAGACATTCAGAGAATCGAAGCAGATAGAGAATCAGCGAAAGAACGAGTTCGGCAAGGCACCCAACACGGAGCCTAGCACTTTATTTCAGCAACGAGCATGTGGTGATCAGAGGCGGAGACCTCATCTACAGTACCGCCCTTAAATTCTAGATGCTGATTTAGAAAAATATGATCCAATACCAGAGGCATTCGTTTCCAAGTCACGATATCCGTCTGCATCGGTTTCAAACCGGCACGCTCGTACTCCACTAAAAGGCTTTCTTCGTCGACTGAATTGAAGTCTCCCGCAAGAACCATTGGACCCTCTACGGCCAAAGCCTCTTTAAGCACGATATCTCTTTGTTCCGGATAGTCGTTACTCGAAGCGTTGATCATAAAATAAGCTTGGAGATGAGTATTTATAAAGGTGACCACAGTTCCATCGACATCGATATCCACAATCTGCATAACCCGATCCGTCGGTCCCGTAACAACCCCTTCAAACTCGAATTCTACCGGCGCGGCTGGTAATACAACGGTTCTGGAACTGAGTATCGGATACTTTGAAAAAACTGCCAATCCAATCCCAAAGGGTAATTCTCGAGAACCTTCTGGAGGGTAGGTAAAAACGCTCTCATAGCCGACCAGCTCATGCTGTAACCGGGTGAAATTGGGTGGAGGATCCATCTGTTTTCCCCCTTTTTGAACGTGCTCTACTTCCTGCAGCAAAACGATGTCACCATCATACAACTTAAGCTCACGGATCGTACTTTCGATCTGTATGGGTGCATTATCAGGATTCTCATCGTCCCAAATTTGACCAAACTGCATATTGAACTGTAGTAGCCGAAAGGAGCCCATGGA
>CALGUT010000599.1 GCA_937920335.1 uncultured Opitutales bacterium | reverse complement strand
ATCAGGTTGCTTTCAAACCTTTTCATTCTTCCCATAACCAGGGTTGAATGTATGTTTAGAACGAGTTTCAGGACGATGTTTAGTTCGAAGGAAGTGAGTTTGCACGTATTACAGGACCAACTATTTCCTCTGAAAGAAAAAGAAAATCCGCTATCTGTTTCATCAATATCGAACAGGAGTTGATTGGATGTATGATTGCTGATTCGTCGTTTGTCTTCACAGCTATTATCTATGTGAAACCCGTATAAATAGTTTAGGCCCGTGTCTTGTGTGATATCATTCCATTCGAGACATCGAGGAGGTCTTTGGAGTACTTTTTCCCATGCTTGCGTTGGGGTCTTCGTATTTTCAATGGACAAGTAGCACCAGCCGTTGTGTCCCTGTGTGTCGAATTCATTTTCGAATGCGGGCAAGCTAAAGGTCGGAGACCTTTCCGTTGTATCTGTGAGTACTGTCACCCCAAACCTGTTTGTTCGATATATAGTCTGGTCGCCATCGGTATATGTGTCCGATTCAGAGCGGATAAAGGGTTCGAGTCCTGATAGATTTAGGTCTGACCAGAATTTCGAGAATCTTGAGTAGAGCTGTGTTAGATCAGTGAATACGCCCTTGCTTTGAATGGCCCAACCTATGCTGGTCATAAGTATTGTGCTCGCCTGCATTCGTGTGCTTCCGGAAAGCCCCATCGGCCCAGTGGGCAGGCTGAGTGCTTTAACGTTAGGGTTCTCAATGATATTCTTGGAGCGCTCAACGATTGTTACCAGTTGTTCTACTGGATTGCAGAATAAGAACCATGGCTTTCGTTTCGAAATGTTCGCAGCTGCCTCGGTTGCGCCGATTACGAATGGCGTTTCACCGCCTTCCGTAATGCCTATAAGAAGATCGTTTTGATTAAACCCAAGATCCTTCAGTTGGCGTGAACCGTATTCTGGGCGATCCTCAAAATTTTCTATCGACTTTATGAGCGCGACATCTCCTCCGGCCATGAATCCGATGAATCGATCTTTGTATATTTCTTCTGCTAGAGACTGTCTGCAAAAAGTTTCTAGGGCGATTGAGAGCCTTCCGGTTGCACCGCACCCACACATAAATATTTTGCCTCCGAGCGTTAGGGTGTCATCAATCACTTTGCCCAGTTCCGCCACCTGCGGCAAGAGAGGTTCAAGCTTATGAAGGGCTTTGATATCGACTTGTTTTAATACCTCTATTGCTGAAGGTAGATCATTCTGAGCATCGGCAGCGAGATTCACTGTTAAAGGGTGAGGAGACTCGGTTTCCAGTTCTCCGAGTTTAAACTGATCGGCTATTTTTAGAAATGACTGACAGGCGTCTTCATTCATGTTAATTGAGATTCGTATCTCTGTATTGGATACAGATATTCAGCTATGTGTTGTAGAGCCGATCGCCGAAGTCTCCCAGTCCTGGGAGGATGAACTTTTGAACGTTGAGTTCTCTGTCTAATGCAGCTGTGAAAATATTGACGTCGGGATGTTTATCCAGAACAGAAGATACTCCTTCTGGAGCAGAGATGACTGAGATTACGGTTATGTCTGTGGCATCATTTTCTTTACACAAATCAATCGTTTGTAGCGTTGAGCCACCTGTTGCCAGCATAGGATCAATGATAAACGTCTTTTGCCCTTTCTGGTTGGGGAGTTTTTGATAGTAGCTTCGAGCTATTGCCGTTTCTTCATCTCTTTCCAGGCCTATGTATCCGACAGTGGCGTGCGGTAGTATTCCTAGTGTGGGTTCGACCATCGAAATCCCAGCTCGAATAATCGGAACCAGCGTGATTGGTAAATCAATACGATGTCCTTCTGTTTCTTCCAAAGGCGTCAACAGTCTATAGCGTGTTGTTGGAAGAGTTCTAGTTGCTTCTATTACGAGCAATTGGGTGATTCGGTAGCTTGCAGCTCTGAATGCCTCGCTTGTTGTATCTTTATCCCGCAACTGAGAAATGAGAGTTCGGGCAAGAGGGTGGTCTATATTATGGAGTGCCATAGTCATTACGAATGAGTGTCTGTTGGTAACGAAGAGCGTAAATAATCTGATAAACGTCAATTTATTCCTGATAATCGTTTTATTTAGGAAGCGCTCCAGAGTTAGCTTAGAACAATCAACTCAACTTTTAATTTATCTCAGCTATCTCTCGACCCATGTGTCCTCAAACTATCCATTTAGTAGAAGACAATCAGGATAATTCAGAACTCTTTTGCGAATTACTATCCGATAAGTTTAGTATTGAGTGCTTTAAATCTGCCAATGATTTGTTGAGTCACCTTGCAAAAGGTGTAGGTCATTTTCCAGACTTATTCGTCTTAGACATTAGTCTGCCCGGCATGGACGGAGTCAGCTTAATGAAGCTCTTGCGATCTGACTATCTATACAAGGGTATACCGATACTGGCGCTTACAGCGCATGCAATGGCTGACGACAAGAGACGCCTTATTCAGGCAGGCTTTGATTGGTATTTAAGTAAGCCGATACTATGCGAGAAAGAGCTTTTTCATGTAGTCGATGGTTTAATGAGTAAGTCGCTCGCATGAAGATAAAACTCAAAGATCTTCTGTTTCCTGTCTGGTGGTATACATTTGCCATCCTTATTTTTGTACTTTTGGTGAAATTCGGATTTATTTCCACCGAATCGATCGGAATTAGCGTATCCTCTTTGGAAGTTGTTTTGATCATCTATGCCCTAGCTCTGAGTTTGGTACAGGTGGCCCGGCAAAGTCAAAGACTCAAAAAATTGTCGGCGATTGCCACGGAGCTTGGAAATGGGCAATTGAAGATGCGATCAAAGGATTTAGAATTTGATTCAATCGGAAATCTTGCTCATGCGATCAATAAAATGGCGGATCAGATCGAACACTCCATCGATGATCTTAGAGATGCAGGTGATAATCTTGAAAAGCAAAATGACGAGCTGCATGGTGTTCTTAAGGCTGAGGCTCATTTCGGAGCTTTCCTTGAAACGATTGCGACTGTTGAGATTGATGGCTTGGTGAAAACTTCGCTGCGGGCTTTCAGAGAAGTATCTGGTGCTTCTTCGACTTGGTTGGTATATTTTGACCCGGAGACTAGCAATAGGATCTGTTTTAAGAGCTGTAGTTCAGGGTATCGGACAATGCCTGACATTCCTTTCGAGGAAAATATGTATGATGTTTCGAACGGTCGCCGTTGGAGCTATTTGAGCTTTGGGACTGATTCCGAAGACAAAAAGGCGTTGTTGATTCCGGTGCGATTCGATAGCAAGCCTCTGGGAGTAATCGTTCTAGAAGTCTCTTCGGAGCTTGATGCCCGGGAAAAACGCAGGCTTGGTAATTACACCGAGGCATTTTCAAACGCCCTTTCGAATTGTATCAGTTATCAAACTGCTCACCGGCAATCGATACGTTTGGAGAATATTAATAAGGAGCTATTACTGGCAGATCAAAACCGAAGTAACTTCGTCGCGCGTATGAGTCATGAGCTACGGACACCTCTGAATTCGATAATAGGCTTCTCGAAGATAATGGAGAAGAATAAGCCAGGGAATTTGAGTGATATGGATTTGGATCGATTAGAAAAGATCCACAGAAACGGCAATCATCTATTGCAGATGATTAACAACATTCTCGACCTTTCAAAGGTCGAAGCAGGTGAGATGCAGGTCCAGTCGGATATGGTAGACCTTGATGAACTTGTGGGAGATGTTATCGATATGCTTCAGCCTCAAGCGGAATCCAAAAATGTATATTTGTTGAAGGAATTTCAAGAAGGGGGTATTACTACCTGTAGCGATGGACTAAAACTTAGACAGGTATTGGTGAATCTGATTGGCAATGCTATTAAGTTCACTGAAATCGGCGGGGTTAAGGTCGTGTGTAAGGTATCGGACGCTGATCCTCAGTTCTTAAAACTAGATGTTGTAGATACCGGAATCGGAATCAACGAAGAGGAACATGAAAAGATCTTTAAGGCGTTTTCCCAGTCTGATCATCCCAGCGCGCGTGAGTATGGTGGGACTGGCCTGGGGCTTACTATCTCTCGTTCAATCGTTCACCTGCTCGGAGGAAGTCTCGAGCTAAACAGTGCTCCGAATATGGGAAGTGTATTTTCGATAAAATTACCGTTATGTTTAAAGACCAGTGCAACTGAGATAAATAGTCTTCTTGTAAAAAAATAGAGATAATTATCACCAAACAGT
>CALGUT010000598.1 GCA_937920335.1 uncultured Opitutales bacterium | reverse complement strand
AAGATGGTGGACAGCTTTCCGAAGCGGTCCGTCGTAAGCCATATGCTGTGGTTTTGTTTGATGAAATAGAGAAGGCCCACCCAGATGTCGTGCAATTATTGCTACAGGTATTGGAAGACGGTCGTTTAACAGATAGTTTAGGGCGAGTGATCGATTTTAGAAATACGATTATCATCATGACGACCAATGTGGGTGCTCAATTGATCCGAAAAGAAACGTCTCTCGGCTTCGGAAAGTTAACTGGCGATGCCAGTGATTTTGAAAGGATCAAGGAAAAGATCCTCGAAGAGTCGAAACGGATCTTTAAGCCCGAGTTTCTCAATCGTATTAATGAGCTGGTTGTTTTCCGATCTCTCGTGAAAAACGATTTGGTCAAGATTGTGGATATCGAGTTGGATAGCGTGATTAAGCGTCTGGAGTCTCACGAAATTTTCATGACGGTTTCTGGGGAAGCAAAAGAGTATCTTATCGAAAAAGGATACGACGAAAAGTATGGTGCCCGGCCGCTCAGAAGAGCTGTTGAGCGCTACATAGAAGATCCACTTGCTGAATCAATCCTGAGAGGAGACGTTAAGAAGGTCGAGCCTATCACCGTTGTTATGGAGGATGGAGAGATAAAGTTCGAACAGAACCAAGCCTCGTCTGAAGTGACTTCGGGTTGATTCATAAAATCAATTTTAAAATGAAAGGGCTCCAGAAGGGGCCCTTTTCTTTTTGTGAAACCGAGAGGATGTTTGTAACGTTTGAGGAGTGATGCGCGCTATACTAAGAAACACTGTCATTATTTGGATACTCGCTTTGTGTGGGTGTTGTTTCTCTGTGTCTGGAAAACAAGAACATCCTTGGGTCGGTATAGCGAACGCATCCGTCTTCCCGCAGAAGCTTTGGGACCACAAGGACCAACACGGGTGGGCTTCATTGAGAAACTCGCTATTCCTGGATGCGAAGTACTCCTATGAAAGTAGGCTTCCAGTCGCTGAACGGTTACTTTATTGTTTTCTGTGGGTTGATCTCCTCTATCAGTCCGAGTCGGACTATGTTGCTCAGTGGGTGGAAAAGATGGGGGATGCGAATCGGCTCCATGCGAACATGCCCGCGAATATTTCTTTTAATGAAGGGGCTCTGGGAGATCGTCTGAGTAAACCTTTCTTCAATTACTTCTTTTCAAGAGGAGATTTACTTCGATCGACGTACAATCAGCGAGATCCTTCGGATTTAATGACCGAGAGTTTCGCGATTCTCGACCGTTTGTATTCAAAGAATACTTATCTATTTAAACAATACCCAGAATTGGCATGGGCGATTGCTTTGGTCCATGATGTTCCTCCACCTCCAATATGGCCACACCCTCAGGTTGGAGAGAGTGTACTACCGCGGGTTTTGAGAACTTCGGACGAAATCTTCGCATTCTTTACAAATCCGAGAAGCGCAAGTTGGTTTCATTCTTCAATAAAGCGTCTTTCGTTGAATGAGTCTATTTTTCTGGTGGATCTGATAGTAACTGATTCAGAGGTGGACTGGGTTCGAAAATACATAACGACGCATCCGACGGAGTATGGTGAGGTATACGACCTTGTAGAGTATGATCATCAAAGACTTCGTAGCGGGCAATTTCATTGGATCTATAACGACTACTCCTTGCCGGCGATCAAGCAGGCAGGAGGTATTTGTGTAGATCAGGCGTATTTTGCGAGCCAGGTTGGAAAAGTCCAGGGACTGCCCACTATAGAGTTCCTCGGGTCTGGAATGGATGGTCGTCATGCATGGTTTGGGTATTTGGATACACGTGGCAAGTGGCAGATGGATGCTGGCCGTTATGCTGACCAGCGTTTTGTGACGGGTTATGCTTTTAACCCGCAAACCTGGAACTTTATTTCCGATCATGACGTGGCTTACCTCAGCGAAGGCTACCGAAAGAGTAATTCATATTTTGCGTCACAGGTGCACTATTTTTGGGCTCGATTGTATTCATATTTAGATGAGCTAGAAATGGCTGAAAAAGCAGGCGGATCAGCGGTGGCTGTTGATCGTCGTAATGCTGAAGCCTGGACGGTGCTTATTGACGTGCGCAAACGGTTAAACGTGCCTCGATCGCGAATCGACTCATCTTACCGATCTGCTTTGACGGCGCTTAGGTCATATTCGGATTTGGAAGCGCGTTTTTTGTCGGAATTTGCTGTGTTTCTGGAAGAGACAGGCCGCGAGAATTCTGCGAAGATCGAGCGAAACCGTATTACTTACAAGAATAAGAATTCTCGGTCTGACTTGGCGATCGATAATGCTGTGACTGTTCTGGAAGCTTCTATGAAAGAGGATTCTCGATCAGCGCAGATGTACGTGTATCGGCGTATTATTCATCAGTTGGGTGCTCAAGGTGGTATTCAGATATTGGATGACTTGGTCGTTCCTTTCCTTGATCATTTGGTTAAGAAAGGTCGAATCGGAGATGCGAAATCTGCGGTATTGGAGGCGGAGAAAGTGCTCAGCCCTGCGATTGGATCTCAGATGGCGAAAGACCTTCGTGGTGTAAAATCCCAATTAGGGCTTTAAGGTATTCGAGCTTGAAAAAGCTAATGAAGTTTGGATGCTAGGGCGCTTTGTTTGAGATCAGGAACGCCTGATTTTAGAAACGATCTCGAAGATTGCCATGGATAAGACATTAATAATATTCAAGCCCGACTGCATGAAGAAAAAGTTGATGGGCAGCGTTTTAAGTCGCTTTGAAGCCGCTGGCTTCTCAGTTGCAGGTTGCAAAATGATGGAGCTGGATTCAGCCGTTCTGCGTGAACATTATGCGCATATCGCTGATAAACCGTTTTTCCCGGAGATTGAGTCTTTTATGGCTTCAGAACCGGTAGTAGCCATGATTCTAGAGGGAGAGAATGTAATCGATACGGTCCGCGAACTGTTAGGTCCGACGGATTCTACGAAGGCGCCGGCAGGTACTATTCGCGGCGATTACGGCGAAACCGTCATGATCAACGTTGTGCATGCGTCCGACAGTCCCGAGGCTGCAAAAGCTGAAATTAAGCGGTTCTTTTCCGAATCAGACTTTATTAAGTAGCAACTTCTTTCACTTTTAATCTGAGAGGGCCTATAAGGTCCTCTCTTTTTGTTTCTAAAACTGTGTTTGGGAGTTCATGTTTGTATAGCCATGTATCGTTGTTCCTCACGAATCCCAGAGCTACTCGCCGAGTTAATCGAAGCGTTTACGGTTCATATTGAGCTGGAGAAGGGGCTTAGTTCGAATTCAGTCTCCGGATACTTCAGTGATCTCGAGCAATGCGCCGGGTTTTTGAAATCACTGGGGGTTGTTGATTGGACGTCTGTGAGATCTGAGCACATTTCGTTGTGGATCAGTTCATTGAGTGGGGATGACTATGCGGTTGCCAGCTTAGCCCGAAAATTGACCAGTTTGCGATTGATGGCTCGTTTCCTGGTTCGGGAGAATATTCGGAATGATGATTTTAGTGAGCTGTTGTCGGGCCCCAAAATGACACGCCGAATTCCACAGACATTGAATGTGGAAGAAGTGGAACGTCTTTTGAATGCCCCTGACCTGAATACGCCCTATGGCTTGAGGGACAAAGCGATGCTTGAGCTTTTTTATTCAAGTGGATTGCGGGTAACTGAACTAGCTACATTGGAGCTTCATCAGCTGGACCTTGAGAATGGCTATCTGAGGGTGTTTGGAAAAGGGTCGAAAGAACGATTAGTGCCGATTGGATCGAAGGCGGCTGAGTCTATTCAGGCCTATTTAGATTCAGGGCGTTCGTTTTTCGTAAAAGCACATACTGGAAGTGATTTGTTTCTCAGTGAACGAGGGAAAGCAATTAGCCGAAAAATGCTGTGGGTAATCATTAAACGATGTGCATTGGTTGCTGGTATTGAGAAGCCGGTAAAACCTCATTTACTCCGGCATTCGTTTGCGACTCATTTGTTGAGTGGAGGTGCTGATTTGCGTGCGATTCAGGAAATGCTGGGACATGCCGATATCTCGACGACGCAGATTTATACAGCTGTTGAGGAGAAGCGCCTAATTGAACAACACGACCAGTATCATCCACGCAATCGGTTAGAATAGTTTCACTGAACCATTTCGAAAGAAATGACCGTTCCTTCCTGAAATTCAACGACCAGGTTTTTCTCCCGCTCTCCATGACTAGCGACGATGATGTCGTTACCCCAATAACCGTTTCGGTACCAGCCGCCGTAGTGAGGGCTCCATGAGTAATATCTTCCGTAGCTACCGTGCCCGTAAATAGACCGAGGAGTGTATTGGTAATAGGTCCATATTTCTGAAGTCCCTTTTGAAGATCGCTTTTTCGCCTTCCGATCAGGCATTCCAGCAGCCATCATGACCATCTGAGGTGTGAATTCCAAATCCACTTCACCTTTCAAGATAATTTCCTTCTGCTCTGCTGAGAAACTTTCGAAAAGGGCAGGGTTCTCGTCAGCTCGGGATTGAGGTGTGGATACACATCCGCTTAAAATCAATATTCCTGACAAGGCTGCTAAGATAAATACTTTCATGACTGGTCGGTAGTTAAGAATTATAGATG
>CALGUT010000597.1 GCA_937920335.1 uncultured Opitutales bacterium | reverse complement strand
ACGACATCCACACACCCGTTGGAACGGAATCCTGACTAATACAGATCATCAGAAAGTTGAGTGGGCAATCAAGGCGGCCGGAGCTGAACCCCTAAAAGATAGAAACGTAATTGAGCTCAGCGACGGCGAACGCCAAAAGGTGATGATCGCCCGAGCTCTCGCTCAAGAAGCGCCGGTCCTACTTTTAGACGAACCTACGGCGTATCTCGACTTGGTAAGGCGGATTGAATTGATGCACACCTTGCGCGATCTGTCTCACACTCATGAGATGGCCATTCTTCAGTCAACACATGACCTCGAACTGGCGATACAATGTGCCGACGAGCTTTGGCTGCTCTCTGAAGATGGAAATATTACAAAAGGAACCCCGGAAGCCTTAGCCCTCAACGGGGCTTTGGAAGTATTATTCGGTAGTCAGAAGTTAACATGGGATTCCCAACACGGTTCGTTTCAAGTACACCAGGAACCGTGCGCGTGGGCTCATCTAGAGGGAGACGGAACAGAGCTCCTGTGGACAAAACGAATGCTCCGAAGGCAAGGGTATGGACTCTCGGCCGACAAAGATAATGCGTCCCTAACGATAACCGTAGATGGACACAAAAGTACCGCGCGATGGATCGTTCATACTGAGAACAAAACATTCGCGTCCATTGCCGACCTCACTCATTGGATAGAATCCTTAAAGCGATAGGAAATTAATCGCACAAGCCACCGAAACTCCCAGACACTCTTGCTCTTTCAATGAAACCATCCACACTTCGGGTATCTTGAAAGGTAACATATCTACACGTGCAGGCGACGGAGGAACCACCGGACTCGGTGGCGGAAGCCGAGTATCCAAAACCAACATACGCATTCACTGCTTGGGAGACCTGGACGAAGCGAACAGCTTCCTGGGTCTGCTACGAATAAAACTTCCACCAGACCACGACTGGCAGGCACCCTTGCAAGAGATCCAAACGGAGATGATGAACCTGATGGGGCATGTTGCAACGCCCTCCGACTCTCCGAAACAACCCACGATTCCACTCCCTGAAGAAGCCTCGATTCGCATGGAACGGTGGATGCAAGCGGTCGAAGATTCCCTGGCAAGCACCACCGAATATTTCCTTCTCCCAGGAGGCACCGAAATCGCCGCCCTCTGCCATGTCGCACGAACCGTTGTACGCCGAGCAGAACGTAATCTGGTCCAACTGCATCAGGAAGACCCCGTCCATCCAAGTATTCTTCAATTCATCAATCGCCTGTCCGACTTACTATTTAAGCTCTCTCGCCAGGAAATCCACCGAACCGGAGCCACCGAGGAAAGGTGGCGACTGTTTCAATCGAAGCCAGACTCCGTAGATGGCTGATCGGCGCATACTATCCCTCATTGCAAGTAGTACCGAAACCGTCTGCGCGCTAGGCCTCGAAGCAGATCTTGTGGGACGTTCTCATGAATGCGATTTTCCTCCTTCCGTAGAAAGACTCCCGATTTGTTCAGAGCCCAAATTCGATATTCACGGCAGCAGTCTTGAAATTGATCAACGCGTTAAAGATGCCCTTCGTGATGCCCTGTCCGTTTACCGGGTTCATGCGGATGTGTTGAAGGCTCTTCAACCGACCCATATCATCACTCAAGATCAATGCGAAGTCTGCGCTGTCAGTCTGAAGGATGTTGAGGCTGCGGTGTGCGATGTGCTGGACTCCAGTCCAAAAATCGTGTCCCTGGCGCCTAATAGCCTGGAGGATATTTATGCGGGAATTCTTGAAATGGCGACAAGCCTTGGAGTTGCAGATCGCGGACAAAACCTGGTGCGGGACATGCAGTCTCGGCTCAAAATCATTGGCGAGCAGTATTCAACGATTTCTCAAAAACCATCGGTGGTCTGCGTCGAATGGATCGATCCCTTTATGCCTGCAGGTATCTGGGTGCCTGAGCTCGTGTCTATGGCAGGAGGAAATGACCTGCTGGGGATTCCTAATAAACACACACCCGTCGTTCCATTGGAGAAACTTATCGAAGCTAATCCGGATAAGATTGTCGTGAGGCCTTGCGGTTGGGGACTGAAAAAAACTCGAGCCGAAATGGAAGAGGCCCTGAAACAGACTGCCTGGCAGTCTCTCCGTGCCGTTCAATCCGGCGAGCTATACCTGACCGATGGGAATCATTTCTTCAATCGCCCTGGACCACGCGTGGTAGAATCAGCAGAAATTCTGGCAGAGATATTTCATCCTGAGACTGCTGACTACGGACACAAGGGTATCGGTTGGGAACGGTACTAGGAGGCTATAAATCTAGTCTGGGATAACGAAAAAACCCGCAGGTTTCCCCGCGGATTTGCTAAATCTTACACCCACTCGAAAGGCTTAATCCCTTCCTCGCAGTAATATCAAATATACAAGGTTAAATAGTGAACTTGCAAAGGCTGCGACGTAAGTAAGTCCAGCTGCACTCAGAGTAGCGGAGACCCCCGGTGCCTCGTCGGCATGGATGATTCCCAAGCTATCCAATTCACGTTTAGCGCGTGCAGTTGCATCATACTCAACGGGAAGCGTCACCAAATGAAATAGGGTCAGCATAGCATAGATGATAATTCCAAGATCGATCGCCAACTTGAATGGTAGTAGACCGAGGAACAGCCCACCAAACATGACGAGCGGGAGAAAACCAGCAGCGATATTGACCACCGGTGCCATCTGTTGACGGATGTTCATCATGGAATAACCCACCTTGTGTTGGATCGCATGACCGGCTTCGTGCGCAGCGACACCTATTGCGGCTAGACTCGAGCCTCTGAAATTTTGATCACTCAGCGCGAGCTTCTTGTTAACCGGGTCGTAGTGGTCGGTCAGAACACCTGAAACGTGGACGATCTCGACATCAGTAATTCCGGCCTTCCGCATAACAGCTTCCGCAGCTTCGTACCCCGTTATTCCCCCGCGAGAAGGTATCTGTGAATACTTATTATACGTCGACTTCACTTTCATCTGCGCCCAAAACGCGAACGCTACAGCCAATATAATTAAAAGAAAGCCAAACATCGGACTCAAAACGATGCCGATAAATAAAGGTAATTGTATCATTAGTAAGGGTTGGTTGTTACTGTTGGATCATATTAAGCAATCGTGGTTCCAAATCAAGCGCACCTAATCGGTTTCCATAAACCATTGTTAACCATCATGATACTAAACTCAATTTTCCAGAACCTTTTAAACCCTCTGTAAAAACCGCGCCGAAAAGGAGCGACGAGCGTCCTTTTGACACATGTTTGCCCCATCAAAAGAAACAAACACCCCTTGAACTTTGTTTATTTCTGAGTTTATACCCGATGTGCAACATTCAGAAAAACGAACCTACACCTACGAGGAGCTAAACCGAATCATCGGAATGGCCTGGGCAGATCGCATAACGTTCGAAGAGATCTACGAGAAAACGGGTGTCACTGAAGCCGAAGTCATTCAACTCATGCGTCAGCACATCAAACCAGCCAGTTTTAACCGTTGGAGGGCACGAGTTTCCGGCAGAATCACAAAACATCGTAAACGTTTCGAATCGCGTAATCTCGAGTTCAGCGAAGATTCTTACCAGAACTAATTGAGCAATCCTTCTCTCCGCAGCAACGCGTCAGGGTCCGGGTCACGGCCCATGAATTCGACGAAAAGCATATACGGATCTTCCGAATTTCCTTTCGAGAGAACCTTGTCTTTGAAATCCTTCCCTGTTTCCGAATTCAGCAGTCCTTCTTCCTCAAAGCGCGTAAAAGCATCGGCGTCCAACACCTCCGCCCATTTGTAGGAGTAGTAGCCGGCAGCATAGCCTGTTGAATCGGAAAACAAATGCCCGAAGTTATATAAGTAAACAGGCACTTTCCGTTTTCGTTTCGCTACATACGGCTCAAGAAGATTTTCCAATTCCGTCTCAAGGTCCTTATCTTTCATTTCTGAATAGTGCATGTGCATCTCCAGGTCCATCTTCCCGAAAGACAGTTGCCGCATGGAAAACGACGCCGCGTTAAAATTCTTGGCAGCAATCATCTTATTGTAAAGCTCATCAGGAATCTTATCTCCGGTTTCATAATGGCGAGCGAATAGATCGAGGCCTTTACGGTCCCAACACCAATTCTCCAAAATCTGAGATGGAAGCTCCACAAAGTCCCAAGCGACGTTAACACCGTTCATCGATTTGATTTCAACGTCACCAAAAAGATGATGAATCAAGTGACCGAACTCATGAAACACAGTGAGTACATCATTGTGAGACAAGAGAGCCGGCTTACCTTCTGTCGGTGGGCTCATGTTTCCATGTATCTGTCCCAGGTGTGGCTCTTTTTTACCGTTTGAGCGGTCGCCAGTACGCGTATAGTTCATCCAGGCTCCACTCCGCTTCGATTCACGCGGAAACCAATCCGTGTAAAAACTTCCAATGTGCGTTCCTGATTCGTCAAGTAACTCGAAGACCTTTACATCATCATTCCACACTTCGTACCCGGCCTCTAAATTCATTACTGTCGGAACTTCAGAGTAAATCGCCTCCACTTCACGAATAGATACTCCAAACAATTTTTGAGTGATCTCAAACATCCCATCTAGAACGCGATCCACGGGGAAATAAGGCCTAAGCTCCTCGGCATCAAAATCGTAGGTTCGCTTCCTTAGCTTCTCAGCCCAATAAGCGACATCCCAAGGCTCCATCGGTTCAATCGCTATCCCTAATTGCTCAGCCCGAAAGGTATCCAACTCAGACGTCTCTTTATCAAACTGAGCTTTTATCTTCGCGTGCATCTCGTCCTCAAACGCCAACGCTCGTTCACCTGTCTTAGCCATGCGTCGATTCAATACGAGATCCGCGAAATGTTTGAATCCCAAGAGTTTCGCCTTCTCATGGCGAAGATCCAGAATCTGACTAACCAACGGTCGATTATCAAGAGGCTCCTTTGTCGCAATCTCACTGAATGCCATCCACACATCACGACGCAAGGACTCCTTGTCCGCGTACCGAAGCACGGGGACCATAGACGGTGCCTGAAGCGTGAAACGCCAGTTTGGATTTTCTTCTGAACCCAAATCCTTGCTCTTCGCTGATTGCAGTGCCTGTTCCTTCGCCAAGTCTGGAAGCCCCGAAAGATCAGCTTCATCTTCGATCACCAATTCCCAAGCATTTACGGAATCGAGACAGTTCTCGGAGTATTTCTGAGTGATACGAGCCAGCTCGGCCTGAATCTCCTCCATCCGCTTCTTCTTCTCCTCGGGCAAATCAGCACCGCTATTTTTGAATGACGTGACCGTTTCTTCCAGATACCGCTTTCGCGTTCCCGTCAGCGATTTTGCTTCAGCTGTTTCGGAGTAAGCTTTGATCCGTTTCCACAACCCTTCATTCAATGGAATTTTCGCACTAAACTCCGACACCTTTGGCAACATCAAGTTGTAGGCTTCTCGTAGTTCCTTGGAGTCCTTAACGCTGTTTAAATGTCCGACCTTGCCCCAGGCAACTCCCAGCACAGAGTCAGCTTCTTCCAACGCGAGTAAGGTATTCTCAAAAGTCAGCTCGTCGGGAGTTTGAGATGCAAGCTCGTCAATATTCGCCTGCGCGGCTTCAAGAGCTCGCGTGATATCAGTTTCTACATGATCTGGAGTCAACCGGCTCCAATGAACTCGAAAGGCATCTTCTAAAAAAGGGTGTTCCATTCGTGCGACTGTAGGCATACCCATTTGTAGATCTAGCAAAAAGGAGCTTTTGAAGGCTGGAAATTCGCTAACGACTATCCTACCAATACTATCCTTAAGTCAGAGCTTAGAACCAAAGTATCATTAACACTATTAATTCCATCAGAAGCGGGCCCTTATTCTCAGTTTTTACTCTCATTGCTGGAATCTTGGGATGTATTACCCTCTCAGAGCTACACTCACGAGAAGCGCCAGTTCCAGTCGGACCCTATTTGAACGGCATATTTCCAGAAGGAGTCCCAGGAGCTGCCGGCGAATGGCTAACCATACCGAGTTTTCCCAATCTTAGTTTTACAGATCCGATGTGGGTGAGCCCTTGGCCAGGCTCTGATCAGCTACTCATGGTTGAACGGGTGGGAAGGCTCAAACGATTTCCTGACCGGCAGGACGCACACATGGACGAGGTAGAGACGCTTCTCGATTGGTCCGGTGTCACGCAAACCAGCTTCGACGAGCAAGGTTTTTATTCTGCAATCTTCCACCCTCAATTTGCCAACCCCACGGATCCGAAGCGCTTTCTATTCATTTGTTATACCCATCAGCTCGTCGAAGGGGCAAATACCAGTGGCGAATTTGCTGACTCTTATTGGAGACTTACTCGTGTCGAATTCGACGCAGATGGAACTGTCATCCCAGACTCAGAGACCGTCCTAATAAGTCTCTATGATCCCCAACAGTGGCACAACGGAGGAGCAATGTTCTTTGGCGACGATGGTTTCCTTTACCTGAGTAATGGGGATGGAGGTGATCACGACGGCTCCTACGGTACCTCCCAAGAACTAGACGGTAGTTTGTTCGCCTGCATCATTAGAATTGATGTCGACGAACAGGGCGGGGAAATCAGTCATCCAATCAGAAGACAGCCAACAGAAATAGTCGAGTTGCCGGATGGCATTAAAGCCAGCTATACCCAAAACTACTACATCCCGTCTGATAACCCCTGGGTGAACGATCCTGGCCCAGGAGACACGGAATCGCCTGCCATGGAGGAGCTCTATGCGATCGGCCTTCGAAGCCCCCACTCAATGCAATATGATTTGCAGTCGAAGCAGGTATGGATCGGCGATGTCGGGCAACTGTCGCGAGAAGAGCTAAATATGTTTCTATTGGATTCCACCGATCCTCGCGGTCCGAACGAAGGTCTCAATTTTGGTTGGAACATCCAGGAGGGCTTTACCGGTCCTGATCTGCCTGAAGATGCCCCGGGTATCGAGACTCGTCCCATTCATGACTATGACCGCAGCGTGGGCATTTGTATCATCGGTGGCTTTATTTACCGCGGGAGCCACTTTGAAGAACAGCTAGGAGGGAAAGCTCTATTTGGGGATAATCGCGTAGCCAAGCTCTGGTCACTCGAGTATGAAGAAGGCGAAGCTCCGATCGTAAATGAGCTTACACGCCTTTCAGACGGAGGCATCCTCAACGGTGGTGATGTCCTGGGGTTGACCAACATTTGCCAGGATAAGAACGGCGAAATTCTACTGCTTTATTCAGCGGGTGCAAAGAGTCCAAAAGGAAAGCTCTACACCCTTGAATACATCGGGACGACTGAAGATCCTCCGACCCTACTCTCGCAAACCGGAGCGTTTACCGACCTCGAAACCTTAACGCCAGCTCCCGCTCTTTTACCCTACACTGTAAATAGTCCGCTCTGGTCAGATAATGCGGAAAAGCTCCGTTGGATCGCCCTTCCCAACGACGGTCTGCACGACACACCCGCCGAACAGATCGAGTTTTATGAAGCAGCCAATTGGGTGTTTCCCGCAGGAACCGTCCTGGTAAAACACTTCGATCTTCCGCTGGATCTAGGAAATCCAAAAATTACCCGACGATTGGAAACTCGATTTATCGTATGCCTGCCATATGGCAGGAAATATGGCGTAACCTACCGCTGGAACGACGCTCAAACAGAAGCCACCTTACTCGAACAAGGTGAAACTGGCACTTACGAAGTTATTCAATCCAACGGAGCGGCACTCCAACAAACGTGGCAGTTTCCAAGTAGATCAGATTGTATCAGCTGCCACAACGATGCGTCAGGACAAGCCTTAGGTGTCAGAACCCACCAGTTACACACACCGTCAAGCTTTGGCGGCGATTCTAGTAAGAGTAATCAACTAACCATTTGGAACAATCTGAAAATGTTCAATCACGCGCTAAGTGAATCATTGATTGAAAACACACTCCGATCAGCCGGCCTTGAAGATGAAACCTATCCCCTTGAACACCGTGTGCGGTCCTACCTGGATTCCAATTGTGCTCACTGCCATCAACCCGGTGGGAGTGGCCCCGGATTCGACGCTCGCCTCACAACGCCACTCAATGCCCAGCAGTTGATCAACTCTCCATTGAGGCCAGACCTTGAAGGTCGATTCGACCTCATCGCTGATTCAGATGAAGATGCCCAAATAGTTCCCGGGAAAACCTCGCTCTCGGCCGTTCATTTTCGCCTCGCTCATAGTCAACCGGATTCCGCCGCCATGCCGCCATTGGCAAAGTCGCTTGTCGATGAGGCGGCTGTAAAAGCGGTTGCCGACTGGATCCAGTCACTCAACCCGTCCGAGTTTGAATATCCAGATTCATTCCCCATCGCAAGATATGCAAGAATCACGGGTCTTACAGAATTGAACGACCGCGATTCCATGGCCGTATCTGATCTATCAATACTCGATGAACTCGGTGATAAGATTCCGCACACCGAACTGAGAATCGCTGCCGTTTCCAGTGAGGAAACCCATGACCAACTCGCACCGGCAACCTTCGCAATTGATAATGATCCAAACTCATTTTGGACGACGGAATGGGGAACCGATAAGGAACTCTACCCTCATTGGATAAGCATAGACCTTGGTCGTCCACGAGAAGTCAGCGGATTCGCACTGCTCCCAAGAACTGATCCACCCACCGCAGTCATAGAAACCTGGAAATTTGAACTCAGTGAGGACGGCTTATTTTGGCGATCGATAGACGGTGGATCATTCACTTACCCAGATGGAGTTGTGGAACAACGTATAGGTCCTATAAGAACCATACGCCCAATCCGTCCACTACTGGGAACTCCTAATTCAGCTGACCCACATGAAAACGGTGAGGTCACCATCAGCATAATACTAAATCATCCAGTAGCTGAACTGCCTACCGGTGCCCTTGATGTTGAGAATGGCGAAATTATCTCGATCAGCGGGAGCGGGTATTCGTACTCAGCGAAAGTAAGAGCACGGACCAACGCCATAAGCGCACACATTCCGGCTAACTCACTCTCTACGTTCGGAACGTCTAATCTTTCTTCCGATCGAATATCCATAGAAGTTAACGGCGAAATTCCAAATGATTGGGAAAGATGGATCGATCAGCACCATCTTCCTAAAAATTGGCAACCCTTGGATTCCGATGACGACCGGGATACACTGAAACTGATTATTGAATACGCTTTCAATCTGGACCCGTTAAAAACCGAGTGGGTGACCTACGACTCAGATGCCGCACCAGGACCGTATGGCCCCGCGGGAATTCCAAGCATACAGTATCTGAAACTACCAGACGGAACCCATAAGCTACAAACCGAGTTCATTCGAAGAACTGTATATGCAAACGATCCTCAACTGAATTATCAGGTTCAATTCTCTACGGATCTTACAAACTGGGAAGGTATTCCGAAAACTCACCCGAATGTTTCAACCCAAACCCTTGAAAATGGATGGGAACGTGTGGTGGTTGAGGATACCAAGCTCTCGACGCCTGAAATTCCTCGATTCGGCAGAGTCGTGATATCCATTCCTGAATCCTAACCGCTAGGCGATAATCTCATCCCAGACTTTCCCGTGGACATCGGTCAGGCGAAGATCCCGACCGCTGTAACGATAGGTCAGCTTTTCATGATCGATACCCATGAGATGGAGCACAGTAGCCCAGAGCTCATAGATATTGGAGATCTGGTCCACGGCATGATAACCGAGCTCATCGGTCGCTCCGTATACGGTTCCACCCTTAACTCCTCCGCCTGCTAACCAGGAACTAAAGCCCTGCGGATTGTGGTCACGCCCGATTCCCTGAGCAAATGGGTTGCGCCCAAACTCTCCGGTGAAAACCAATAGTGTGTCATCCAACAACCCTCGCTGCTTCAGATCCTGAATCAATGCCGCGATCGGCTTATCGACCTGTGATGCCATCGCCCCATGACCGACTTCGATCTTTCCGTGCTGATCCCAGGGATTTGCGCGTTGGACACCTTTTTCGAAGGGACAACATGACAGCTCTACAAATCGAACGCCCCGCTCAACCAAACGGCGGGCCATGAGACATTGTCGAGCGTACTCTGACTTATACCAGACAGGGTCATTCACTCCATAGTGCTCAAGGGTGCTCGCAGACTCACCTGAGATGTCGGTAAGTTCCGGAACAGCTTCCTGCATGAGGTAGGCCGTTTCAGCATTCTTAACCGACGATAAGACAGCATCTTTAGCTGCTGTCCGTTCGGCAAAGCCGTAGTCAAGGGACTTTATAATATCCAACGCCTTTCGTTGCTCATGCTTCAAGAGTGCCGGTTGGATATTCGGGACCGCCCGGGCGCCTGAAACGTTAAAAATTGATCCTTGAGTCGTCGCCGGCAGGTAGGCGTTTCCAAATAAACTGACTCCTCCGTGCGGAGTACCCGAGTTTTCTGATTGAAGCACGATATACCCGGGGAGATTCGGATTCTCGGTTCCGATTCCATAGTTCACCCAAGCTCCGGCACTGGGATACCCCAGAAATGGAAACCCGGAGTGCATGAAAAAATTCCCCTGAGAATGCTCACTGAATTTGGCAGTCATCGATCGAACGATTGCCAAGTCATCTGCCATCTCTGCGATATGTGGAAACAGGTTCGTCATTTCGATACCGGACTCTCCGTATTTCTTGGAATCCCAAAACGAGCCCATAATATTTCCAACCTGATCGAACTGGGTACGGGCCAGCTTAACGGGCATGGGCTGCCCATGTAGCTCACGTAGAATTGGTTTCGGATCAAACGAATCTACATGGGAAACACCTCCCGACATGTAGAGGAATATAACGGACTTTGCCTTCGCTGCATGATGTAACTTCGGCAGATATTTGGTCTGGGCGGACAACGAGTTTATCAAACTCGAAACGGCCAACGCGCCCACACCTTTGGAAGTCAG
>CALGUT010000596.1 GCA_937920335.1 uncultured Opitutales bacterium | reverse complement strand
GGCCACGAGGCTTCGTCGCACCACAAGACGGAACCTATCGGATACGGGTCACGGCATTTGCAGAGGATCTTCGTACGACCCTTGAAGAACAGGGCATTGAGTATACCTACACCCGTGAAAGCTACGAAAAATCATTGAAGAAGCGCGAACGGAAAGCGAAGGGCGAGCCACGCCTCGTTTCAATCGTGGCTATACAGGCCTCAGAGGCCCGTCACATGGATGCTGCGTCTGTTCCCGGACGTCGAGTTGGTTACTTCTATGCCAGCGACCAAGTGGAAACTGACGAAGTGGTGGTTCGATTGCAGGAAGGCGAAAACATCATGATCCATTACACGGCTGCCCAGATTTTAAACCAATCCCCCCTCGCGATTGTCGATGGCGAAGAACGACTGGTCTCCGAACTCTTGCACGTAAACGAGATTGTTGTTGAAGGACCGGAAATTGAAAGTTGGCCGCCCCTTGCTCACCAGGTCCTTCTGAAAGACACTAAAAATAGTAGCCATCCGGAGCTGGATGAGTTTCTCGTCCGAGCCTTTCGCAGGCCCGTCCCCGAATCGACCTTACACAACTTCAAGCAACTCTACGAAGTGGGTATCGAGCGTGGTTTCACCAAAGAGGAGTCTATGCGTAACGTGATCGAAGGCGTGCTCACCTCACCGCGTTTTCTCTTTAACTACGATCAGGGAGACGGTCAGGACGCCTGGGCACTCGCCAGCCGACTTTCCTACTTCCTGTGGAATTCGATGCCCGATGATGAGCTTCTCAAACTGGCTGAGAATGGAAAGCTATTGAGCCATCGAGTAATCCGGAAACAGGTGTTACGAATGCTTGCTGACGATAAGGCACATCGCTTCGTAGAAGACTTCACCGCCCAATGGCTCGGCCTGAAGAACATTGAGCTTATGAAGCCAGATCCAAAGCTTTACCCGGATTACGATCCTCTCCTGGAAACCCTCATGAAGGAGGAGAGCGAAACCTTCTTTGCTCACGTGCTCGAAAAGAACCTGCCGACTACGACCTACCTCGACTCTGACTTCGTTATCGTCAATGAACGACTGGCCAGCCACTACGGTATTGGCGGCGTGAAAGGAGACCATTTTAGAAAAGTGAAGCTGGATAAAGCCAGTCCTCGAGGAGGACTCCTGGGACAAGCGAGTATACTCAAATTGACATCGAATGGTACGAGAACATCGCCTGTCGTGAGAGGTGTCTGGGTCTTGGAAAAATTGCTCGGTGACCCACCGTCGCCACCACCCGCCGATGTGGAACCGATCGAACCGGATGTCCGTGGATCGAAGACTATCCCGGAGATGCTGGCCAAGCACCGCGAAGTGGAAACTTGCAACGATTGTCATAAGGGCATCGACCCTTGGGGTTTCGGTTTGGAGAATTTTAACGCGATTGGTGAATTCCGTGAGCTTTATAGAAACGGACTACCGATCGACGCCCGCGGTCAGGTTTCTGGAGCGGCTTTCGACGGGTCGGAACAAATGAAAGCGGTTCTTCTTGGCCGCTCGCAACAGTTCTCCCGTGCGCTTACAGAAAAACTGTTTACCTACGCCCTCGGACATCCCTTATCATTTTCAGAACGTATTGCTGCGGATGACATCGCGGACGCAAACCTCGATAGTAAAGACGGCTTCAAAGACTTGATCGTCGACATCTGTACCAGCCCACTCTTTCGCGGTGAACACGGAATAAAAGACCTGGCGAGCAACGACTAGTTCGCTCGATAGAGCATCCTGTTCAGATCCACAGGCTTTTCAATCATACCGCTTTCCAGATAGGCTTGCTGCATCGCTTCCCACTTGGCTCGTGTCATCGATAAGGGAGCCCGCCCATCTCTCATAACAAAGGGTTTCAATGCGCGAACCTGTTCAGCAATGATCGAATCATCAACGCGCTCATCGGAATAAGGACCGTTCACGATCAACTCGCTGATATCCGGCAAATTAACCGCCTGCTCCCACCCCTCCGCTGAAGCTTTCAAAAACCGGTCGACCCATTCAGGGTGAGCTTCAACAAACTCACGACTCGAGTAGATGACCATTGAATACATGGGAATACCCAGTTCCTCGAACAGCAAGATCCCCAGTTTTGCAAA
>CALGUT010000595.1 GCA_937920335.1 uncultured Opitutales bacterium | reverse complement strand
TGGGATTTGATCTTTTTTTGCAACCGTCTGACCTCAAAAGACGTATACTTGTAAATTCATGTCTGCGCTTATGAATCTAAGGTACTTCTTTCACAAACTCTCCTGGCCCATCATTTTGATGAGTGTTTTGCTGCAACGTTCGCCCGTGGTGCGATTTTTGGCGGACCTTCAATTTTCGTTGATGCCGCGAGTCCAGCATCTATGGACAGTCGTGGCGGGTTCAGTGATGGTCGGTGCTTACAACTCAGTTACCGGTGCTTCTGGGGATGTGGTGTTTAGGGCCAATTTGGATACTACCACGGTTTCAGTTGGAGAAGAGTTTCGTGTGGTTATGGAAATCGAGGGTAACGGGGCGTTAGTTCCAGAGACCTGGATTGTCGATGGCGATTTACCGGCTGGTCTAACTTCTACCATAAACGTTGGTTTTGGAATCGTGACGATTGATGGGATACCGACTGAAGCAGGATCGTTTCCGATAACAGTTCAAGCTTGGGAAGGTGCAAACAAGACCGGTGACAAAGGCGCAGACCTTGATTTTATGATTCGGGTCGAAGCCGTTGGACCTGTATTTACTCAGCAACCGTCCGATCAGATTGTTTCCTGGGGAGAGTCACTTAATCTGTCAGTAGCCGTAGATGCACTAGAGGGTACGACGTTTCAGTGGCAGCGGATCATCGGCGATAATGATGAGTTTCAGGATATCGAAGGAGCGACGGATCCAACCTTGACGATCAATTCAGCGGTCACGAGTGACTCAGGCCTTTACGCGGTTGTGGCAACGGATGCGCAAGGTTCTCAACTGAGTGCTGTTGCGATCGTGGCGATAAATGCGTCTCCTTTACAGGCTTGGAAGGAAAGTAATTTCGACGATCCGTTTGGTGAAGATACCGCCTTTGACAAAGATCCGGATGAAGACGGTTTAATCAATTTGGTCGAGTTCACCTTTGGTCTGAACCCGAATGCGATGCAGAAAACGCAGTTAGTTGAAACGACTCATGAAACGAATGACGGGATGCCGTATGCCGTTTACAGGTTTCCACCGCTGACAGAATCTTCCATCGTTAGCGTATTCGCTGAAGGTAATTCCGTTCCGAACGCGGATGGTTGGTCGCCTCTTGTTGATGGAGTGGATGGGGTAATTATTGATTCAACCCCGGACGGTTATTTCATCAAACTGCCGGCCGCGCCACGAAGCTTTAGTCGTATTCGGGTTGTTACCCAATAAATTGTAAACGCACCGGGGATTCACCTAAAAGATTGCATCCGGAGTTTTTACAGGATTATCGATTGATCTTTAGAACCTTCGTTTTCTTTTTCCATACAGCTAAATTCTGAAACAACTCATGGTGTCCAAGTGGTATAATCGAATCAGTATTGTCCGTGCGCGATTCGCGTGGTCCGGCTTTGCGTTGATGGTTCTCTTGCAGCGGACGCCCGTACTCAAAATGCTTGCGGATGCGCAGTTTTCTGTAGGACCGAAGTTAGTCCATATGTTTAAATGGGTTGCAGGGGCTGTGATAACATCGACTACTTATAACAGTGTAACGGCCGCAACTGGAGATTTATCTGTAGAGCCTGGTCCTGGTGCAGCGGTAGGTGTATCGGGTGAATACATGGTCTTTGCTATAGCAGGTGAAGATGCTTCCATCGTAACCTATTCTTTAGATGGTGAACTACCTTCAGGTCTCGCCGTAGTCTTATCAGGTGGTGTCGTTACCATTTCTGGTATTCCAGAGGCTACCGGTGTATTCCCAATGAAGCTATCCGTCCTTTCTTGGTTTAATAATCCAGCATATGAACCGGGATCCATTTCTATTAATTTCAACATACAGGTTACACTCGAAGGGCCGGATATCACAAAGTCACCTCAGAGCGCAGTGGTAGCTGTGGGTTCGACCGCGGAGTTTACAGTGGAAGTGGCCTCAGAAGAAGGCACTACGTTTCAGTGGCAACGGAACGTAGGTTCCAGTTTGTCTCAATTTCAGAATATTGTCGGTGCCACGGAATCGACGTTTTCCGTAGTGAATGTTTCGACTGAGGATCAGGGTGCCTTTCGAGTGCGGGTTACCAGAAATGGACAGACTATTATCGCTCCAGATTCATTACCTCAGTACGTGTTCCTCACAGTCGGAGATGCCAACTCCTACGATACGTGGAAGAATGACAATTTCGCGGAGTCATCTGCTGATGAGACGACACCTCTGGAAAACCCCGATGACGACTCGTTCTCGAATGCGTTCGAATTTCTGTTCGATTTAGATCCTGAAAAGGCTGATTCGATTCAAGCTCCTGAGGTCTCTCGTGAATTGATCGGTGGTACCGATTATGTGGTTTTCAGGTACCCTTCGCTTATCGATTATCCTGATCTGAATTATCGCTTCGAGGTAAGCCAGGATTTGAAAGAAGGGCCTTGGGCTCAGCTTACGGATCAACTGGATGGGACGATCATAGAAACGGCTTCGGATGCTACTATCCTGAAAGTGCCGAACGTTTCCCAGCGCTACTACCGGGTTCATATAGAATTGGAAGATTAGTGGAAGTAAGTAGCAGTAACTCGGACAATCTCAAGGTATATTGCTAGTTTTGAATTGTTTTCGTGGGCACTTCTAAACTAAGATAGAGCCGTGAAATTAGTGGACAACAGAACCTTCGATTTCAGCGTAAGTGAGGTGTGGGTGGTTATTCATGACCCTGGGAATATGCCAGCCTGGAATCCTAAGTGTATCAGGTCTGCCCTTACTAGCGGAGCCGGACTGGGTGCCCGCTTTAGCGCTGACTTTTCCATGGGTTCGAATGTTGAGGAATGCGAAGGAGAAATCATAGCTTGGGAGGAAGAATCACTGATTTCCTTCAGATACCGGTTCGAATCCAAATCCAAAGGGCTAGGGGCCGTCACTGAGACGTTTCTTCTTGAAGCGATCGGTACCCGTAAATTGAAGATTCGACACACGGTCGATTTGACGGATTCGGGGCTACCAAAGTGGGTGAGGCGTTTGGCGTGGTTCTTAAATCGATTTGGTCGATCTATGGGACCAGGACCATTGGATGGGATCGAAGCGCTCTTGAAATAGCAGTAGGCACTCCAACGCTAATTAATATTGCGCATAAGGTTTTTGCATAGCTCTTGGCTAAATCCTAGCCCGCTTTGCTCGTTCTCAAAATTGGTGTAGGTTAGACATATTAGGATATATCACGTGCGACTCAAGATCCACCCATTCTGAGAGGATCTTTAATGGGTTCACGCCGAAACCATTACCATAGAAAGGACACTTGAAATGCGGACGAACAAGAAAACTCAAGTCCTCGTTGTAGGTGCGGGTCCAGTAGGGCTAACAGCGGCCATTTCCCTTCAGCAGCGCGGTATCGACTTCGAAATTCTCGATAAGACTTCCGGTCCGAGTGAGCATAGTAAAGCCTGTTTACTGTCTCCGGAAACTTTAGCGTTTTTTGATGACATGGGTTTGTTGAAATCTGTGTTGGCCCGAGCGCTGGCTATCAAGGGTATTCAGTTATTTAAGGGAACCGATTGTACTGCGGTGTTTGACCTATCCACTCTGCCGTCTGCCTTTCCGTTCATTGTGTCTATTCCTCAAGGGGAGTTGGAAGACGTATTGGTCTCGTGCCTCAAGGCATCCAAGAAAAAGATCCTGTGGAATCATCGAGTCGCGCGGATTAATAGGAGTGCGGGTGGTGTACTTGTAACCATCGATAAACTGGGGAGGCACATGACGGGGTACGCCGTTATGCATGAGGAGATGTTGGTAGATCGTACATTCGGCCTGGAGGCTAAGGTCGTGCTTGCGGCGGATGGTTTTCATTCTCTTATTCGTCGCCTTAATAAAATTCCCTATGAAGCAGTGGGTGATACGATGGGATCGGTGGTCTTCGAATGCCAGCGAGAGCAAAATGATGATACCATGCTCACCCTCGGTTTTTCCGACCTGGGTGCTTCCAGCCACTTTCCTTTACCGAACCACCGATCTCGTTATGGATTCACGATGAGTCAGTTAGAGGCGGTTTCAGCCGACCGTGACAAAAGTCATGAGGTATATGATGAGGATCTTGGGAACTTCTCCGGACTAGGAGATCAGGAGCTAAAAGAGTTACTAGCGTCGCGGATGCCTTATTTTGCGCACAGAAATTTGGACATCGTCTGGCGTGCAGCAGTTCCCTTTGGTATCCGTTTAGCTGATCAAATTTGGGATAATGGGATCTTCCTCTTGGGTGATTCAGCTCGTTCTGGATTTCCCTTAAGTGCCAAGAGTATTAATCATGGGATACCGGAAGCAGGAAAAGTGGTAGAGGCTGTAGATGGGTATTTGCAAACCGGTGACACGAATGAAATTGAAATAGTGGCCAAATCGATTCGAACGGAGTGGGAAGATCTAGCTTCACTCGCTTACTTTTCAGCCGGAGAAGGCATGAAATCGTCCCCTGAAAATATTGATCTGAACTTGGTCTTACAGACGTTGCCGCTTACGGGCGATGACCTAACCTTCGCGGCGCACAAGCTGGACACTTATTTCGCAAAGTCGGCCAAGGTTCTTAAAGGACGGTCTTAAATAGCGGCTTCATTGAGTGCGATCGTTGGGCTTACTCTTGATGCCCGAATGGAAGGTATCAGGCAAGCGAGCTGCGATACGATTGCCATCACGGATGCGGCGGAAAGCACCGAGGCGATGTGGAGTGTGGGCATGTCATACAAGAGTCCAGTCATCAATTTACTGGCGAACCAGCTACCGATAAGACCGATGATGAGCCCTAGGCTGAGGAGTCGGAGACCCAACATGAGGAATTGTCCGCGCACTTGGCTTGGCCGGGCTCCCAATGCCATGCGGACACCCACTTCTTTTTGCCGTTGGGCTACGGCATACGCTAGTACCCCGTAGGTTCCTATGCCCGCGAGTAACAGAGCAACGACCGCAAATACGGATGCGAGCAGAGCCGGAGAACGACGATCAGTTAGGCTCTCGAGGATACGTGTCTCCATGGGTTTTAGATCATCGATGGGTAACTCTGGATCGAGCTCCAGTATGGTCCTTCTGATGGTTTGCATGATCATAGAAGGATCTATCCCGGTTTTTACCACGAGCGAAAAATTATTCCAGGGTTGGTGTTGGAAGGGGAAATATACAGAGCCTTTTGGAGACTGGTCTCCCAGTTCATTCCTTTTTACACCACCGACTACGCCCACGATAGTGAATGCCTCGTCTTCTTTGAACTCTACATTTTGTACCAGCCGCTTCCCGATGGGGCTTTCTCCGTCCTGCCAGTAAAAAGCGGCCATGTCACTATCGATGAGACAGACTCGCGTGTCTGCTTTTGCATCAGCGGTATCCAGAAATCTACCTTCGATGAGCGGTATGCCCATGAGTTTCCAATAGGCGCCTTCAACACCTGCCGTATAATGGGCCCGGATCGAATTTTCGTCGTTGTATTCAAGTCCTTCGATCGTGATCGCATTGTCACTGTTGTTTCCGCTGAATGGAAGGCCTGTATTTATGGCAGCTTCGCTTACACCTGGAATGGCTCTAATCGTCGGCAACAAGCGATCAAGGAACGCCATCCGTTCGGCCTTTTCTGGATACCGTTTTTTAGGCAGTGATATATGACCGGACAAGAGTGGAGTGGGATTAAAACCGGGAGATACGGCCATGACTCGTTTCAAACTAATCGTCATCATACTGGCCCCCGTTAGGAGTACAAACGTGAGGGCTATTTGCGCGACGATAAACCCATGTCGGACTCGTTGGGCGTTTCTGCTGGAAGTGCCACTGCGTGATTCCGCCTGCAGGGTGGTGGCAATTTGCCCTTTCATATGAAACCAAATTACAGGTAAGGCCAAAACGATACCGACGATAAACGAGCCGGCGATTCCGACTAGAGACACCCGGGTGTCGAGGGCGACACCGGCTCCCAGCGGAAGTTTATCGATTCCCAGACCTGCCATCATTCGTACACCGACGGAACCGATTGCGATTCCAAGAAACGCTCCGAGTGTGGTGAGTGTGAGTGTTTCATAGAGCGTTGATCGCAGTATATCACGGCGACCTGCCCCTAGGGCCTGACGAACTGCCATCTCTTTTGATAGGGTACTGGCGCGGATCAGGAAGAGGTTGATGATGTTGACACCACCGATGAGGAGGAGACACAGGACTCCCGTTTGGAGAAGCAGTAGCGTTGGCTTGATACTGGATACATGGTCGTCACGGAGGTCTTTAACATAGGTCTTGTATCCAACTCCTTTGAGGAGGTGGGCAACGGGATCCGTTTCCATATGGGAGGCGTTGAAAGTATCCATTTGAGATTGGGCAACCGCAAGGGACGTCCCTTGCCTTAACCGAGCGACGAAGAAAAAGTTGTTTGAATGGCGATTGTCGGGTTCGCGGTCCCTAAGGTTGCTCGCAGCTGGTACATAAAACTGAGCTTTGCTGGAAAGGAATTGAAACCCTTTAGGCAGAACTCCAACCACTTCATTCGAATAGCCATCAATCACAAATGTGCTTCCAAGGATGTCTTGATCGCCGTCGAAGTAGCTTTGCCAGAAGTCATAGGTGACTATGGACTTGCCGCTGTTCTCGTAGATCATCTCGTCGTCTGTGAAGGTTCGCCCCATAAATAGAGGAACTCCTAACGTTTCAAAAAATTCCGGTGAGACCCGATCCCGTTTGATCCTGGCAGGAGCGCCTTCTTCGCCGACGACAGCACTGCCGTTTTGAATGATCGATACTGAGGTAAACGTGTCGATCCCGTCTCTGCGGTCGTAGTAGTTGGGCAGCGACGCGGATG
>CALGUT010000594.1 GCA_937920335.1 uncultured Opitutales bacterium | reverse complement strand
TGAGAAAACCGAATACCAGCAACGTCCAGCCTATGAATCAGACGAACGCGTCTATCTGGCATTGAATTTGACGTTGTTTAAAAACGAGGGCTCCGACTTCTTGGACAAGACCGTCATTCGGGGGAATTTTGAACAGGGTGAGATTGATGGAAGCCCTCCGAGTGTCATTCCTCCATCTGACGGAATATCGAACTGGTTTTCTCTTCCGAGTCGTAGTTCCATAGAGTCTATTACCGGAAGTACGTTGCCGGCATATTGGGATGATGGAAGCTGGTCTCCGAAATTAATCGTAGATACGCGGTTGGGAGCGGATTTTAATCAGGTTCCTGCACCGGTGGGCGACTACGTCACCATACAAATGCCCCTGGTATACAGAGATTTGAATGCTCAAACGCCTTCTATTGGCTTGGCCAGCGATTCCAGTATCGCCGGTTCTATCGGCCGTGTTGTGTGGGTTAATGGTCGAGATGGAGATTTTCTTGCACGCTATGATACCATTGGTTCCCGTTCACCGGTAGTCAGAGGTTTGTATCCAGGATTTACCGCCGGTACGATTAACGATACACGAGTTTTCGATAACCGTGAGATGTCGCTCTCCGGTACGTTGAATTACGTCAGTTCCGATTTTGATGCTACCAACATAGTGCTTGAGCAAACGTTCTTACAAGGAAAGGGAGGCATCGAAATTGTGCATGATGCCCAGACCTATGAAAATTTTGCCAGACTGCCTTTTGATATCGCATCCGGTAGTAATAATTCCTCATTGGACCTTTGGGTGGATATGAACACGCACCTGTCGAATCAGGAGCCGAATCCTAATGTTGGCAGAGTGGCGATTCGTAATCGTGGAACGCCGAAGAGAACCACCATTTCAGAGCGTGAGGCGACTCGTGTTACCGCGTTTGCTAATATCGATTTTACCGAGAACGACGGCTGGTTAAGACACGCGGGTAGACACGTTTTTACTGGCCTTTATAATGAGCAAGAGATCGATACCGATATCCGAAATCGGCAGCTTACCTGGGGAGACGCATCCCCGGCCACCGACGTATCAGACATTTTGTTCTCAAGTAAATCACAGGGGCGTATATTGGTGCCGTCGATTTACTATCTGACGGATTCTTTGTTAGATCCATCGATACAAAATTTCAGTGATGTTCGCATTAACGACTATATCAACGCTGGATACCCTGATGTTGGCGAAGTTTACAAATTACATTACAACACAAGACCTCCGGTGATCAATGGCGATGGGAGTGTTGGATTTGTGGACGAGTTTATTACGGAAGATACGCTTTGGAGTGGAAATCGCACCTTGCGGGAAATCAAATCCCAAGCCGCTAGTTGGCAGAGTTATTTTTTCAATGGCAACGTAGTGGGTTTGCTGGGTTGGCGCCGCGATGAGGCAAAGAATTTCGAGCGAGTAGGATTAAATCCCACACAGCGTCTTCCAAGCGGTGAGCTGGACCCTGCTGGATTCGAATTGCGTTCAGATCCTTCCACTGTGGTGGAAGAGGATACTCTGACAAAAAGTGTGGTTGTGCATTTACCGTTCGATCTTCCTGGAGGCACGGAGATTTCTGTTCATTATAATACGTCCGAGAACTTCGAGCCAGCTGGTATTCGCAGAGACGCACGGAATGATTTGATAGCCAATCCAGTCGGAGAAACCGAAGACTATGGGTTTACCATGAGTTTTATGGACCGCAGGCTTTCGGCTCGATTTAATTGGTTCGAAACGGTTAACAATTTCGCTACCACTTCCATAGGCGGATCAAGCGGAGGCGCCGCCTACATTGTCAATACTTCGACAGGGTTCTATCGACGCGATGCTGATTTGAGAGGAGGGCTAACTGCTGCTGAGGCAACAGACGGACTCTTTGATACTTGGCCGGATTTTTACGCTGCGGTCGAAGCGCTGGTTCCTGCGGATGTCTGGGCAGCGTATGAGGTAGACTATAACGCAAATAACATAGAAGGCTTCACCTCTAGTAATATTCAAGGGTTGACTGCTACCCAGGATTTCAAGTCGGAGGGATTCGAATTCGAGCTCACGGGTGCTATCACTGAAAATTGGAATGTTTTTATGAATATTTCGGAACAGGAGACCGTTTTAACGAATGTGGCGACCCCGGCTTTCGAACTTGTAAACGAAATTATTTCGAAGGCCCAGGCCAATGGGATGTTGAATTTGACTCAATCGCCATCGGTCGGAAGTACGATTACTTGGGGACAACAACTCATAAACAATAACCTTGTTCCTCTGGCGGGTGCCAAGACAAAGGAAGGAACGGTCTCTGCCGAGCAACGCAAGTGGCGCGCTAATTTAGTAAGCACTTACAATTTTACTGAGGGTGCTTTGAGGGGGGTCGGTATTGGCGGGTCACTCCGATGGCAAGATCGAGCCGCTACAGGATACGAGTTGAGTATTGATTCCGACGGGATACAGATTCCGAATCTTAGCCGCCCATTCTTTGGACCTGATGAGCTTAATGGTGACGTTTGGGTTAGTTATAAACGCCCATTGTTGGATGGAAAGGTTGATTGGAAGATTCAGCTCAACGTGCGAAACCTAATCGGCGATAGTGACATGATTCCCGTGGTTACGAATCCAGATGGTCTTGTCGCAATTACCCGAAATCCGAACCCTCAGGAGATTTTTCTGACCAATACATTCAGTTTCTAGTGACAGACTTTGTCAGTTTGTAGTTGTTTGGTAGGGGCGTATGCGGATCTTAAGCGTGCGCCCCTGCTTGTAATCATGAATAGGTATAAGTTGCTTCGGTCGGACATTTTCTAAGATCGTATGAATCCAGCTGAACACCGTGTAATGAAATTAGATAAAATATTCGGTCTCTTGTTATTGTTTTTCGGAATTGGCCTTTTTGGGTCGGGTTGTGCATCGGAGCACGCGACTGATGACCCTCTGGGAAGGCCGAACATTCTGTTCATTTATACGGATGATCAGTCACATCGTACGGTGTCGGCTTACGACGATGCTTTATCGTGGGCCAAGACACCGCATATTGATCGGTTGGCGGAAGAGGGGATTCGTTTTGAGCATGCATTTGCTGGTCCCTGGTGCGCGCCGAGTCGGGCTATGACGATGACGGGGCGACTGTTGCATGGCATCGAGGGGCTCGATTTTTCGGATTACCCGATCATACGTGAGGACAAAGAACGGTTTCGCATGTGGCCCAAAGTGTTTCGGGAAAATGGATACACAACAGGAGTTATAGGAAAGTGGCACCTCGCTTCGGACTACCGTCACGGAGATGTCTGGGATCATTCTATTATTTGGGAACGCTTGGGGGGTGAAAAATCGGGTGACTATTTCCGGAACCAAAAGCTGCGCTTTGACGGTGGAGACTTTACGGCGGTCGATGGGCATTCAACTGATAACTACACCCGCTATGCGGAAGATTTTATAAAACGTGATCACGATAAGCCTTGGATGCTTTGGTTGTGTTACGATGCGGTTCATGCTCCGTTTACGCCAGCTGATCGCCATGCCGGTGCGTATGATTCCGAGGCACCAGAACCCTATCCGGCAGACTTGTATCCTCCACGGCCGACCAAACCACGCTACATGCAGAATTACCAAATGCTCCATCCGGATGAGCAAGGGCGCGCCATAGACGAACGGCAGCTGATGCACCTTCCCGATCTGGTACAGAAATACCACAGTGGAGTGCTTTCACTGGATGAAGGGGTTCGGGATTTGATGGCAACTTTGAAAGCGACCGGACAGTTGGACAATACCATCATCGTGTTTACTTCGGATCAAGGTATTGCAATGGGGCACCATGGTATGACGATCAAAGTAGCCCCTTATGATGATAACATACGCATCCCATTTATCGTGCGTTTGCCGGAAAAATTGTCAGCGGGTTCTGTAATCGATGATCCTGTAAATGTAATCGATTTGATACCGACGTTTTTTGACTACGCGGGTATAGATCTTCCGTGGGAGATGCACGGTGACAATTTGCGTCCGCTGTTGGAAGATCCGGCGGTTGATTGGGATCGACCTTTGCTGCAGGAGAATTTCAGCAAGAGCTTTGGTTCGGAAACGGATGTGGGTATTACGATCGTAGACCCGAAAAAAGGGTTGCCGAACCAAAACGTGGATTGGTGGGTGTTCTTGAGGTACGGAGACTATAAATACATTCGCACACTGGTGCAGGATGAGATCGAAGAGCTCTACCACATCGGAAATGATCCTCGGGAGCTTACCAATCTGGCGCTCGAGCCCACCTACCGAAGTGTATTGCTTGAGCTGCGAGCAAGGATGGTAGAAGAGCTGAGACTTAAGAAAGCTGGGTTCGTGGAAAATATGCCAGCTCCCCGGGAGTTGTAATCGATTCAGCGGCTCAGACTTTTCCGAAAGGCGTCATTTTGAAATGCGAGAATTTTGTCGTGAATACGCACATACGCACTTGAGCTATGTTTTTGATCGGGGATGATGATGAAGTTGTGCTCAATCTCGAGATCCGTAAGAAACTGGTCGTAGGCGATATTTCCTTCGTGGTTATTATCCATCTCGTCTCCAACGTGGAGTAGGACTTTGACGGGAAAACGTTGGCTAAAGTGATTTGCGTAATTTTCAGTGTGGGTCCACATGTCATCGCCCGGGGCAAAAACAAGATTCTCGTTTTCTTCGCCGTGGTTGTCCTGGATTCGTTTTTCGGTCGTTGCACCGGCACTACCGATGATTAAATGCGAAAACATATCGGGGTGGCCGAATCCGATACGTGCGACAGCTCTTCCGCCTTGGGAGTAGCCTTGTAACCCTCGTCCTTCACGTATTGCCACTGTTCTATAGGTCTTATCGATAAGAGGTATAAGTTCATCGGTGAAGATATCCTTACCTCTGGCATCAGGCCTTCCCGGCACGTTATAATGGCTTACGGGTCCTCCGTTCACGAGCACGACGATTGTAGGTAATAGATCTCCGGCTTTGATTGCTTTCCATACATAGGGAATTTTGTCGGAAAACTTCGACTCATCGCCGGGACGACCCCCGTGGAGCATGTAGATCACAGGGTAACTGAGGCTTTGGTTCTGTTGTTCGTCGTAACCCGGGGGGGTAAATACGCAATACCCCACGTCCTTTCCAATGATCTCACTTCGGAATGTCGAATGAGACAGGCCAAGAGCGGCTTTCTCTTCGGCTTTAGTTAGTGGATTGATCCACGAAAAGGCTTTCTTGTCTTGGCCTTGAAGGGAAACGATCAACGACAAGCATAGAAGCAGTGGCAGGTAGACTGGTTTTTTCAATGGCGGATTAGAGAGGTTTCTGGCTGTGTGTCGACGATTGGACAACCATGAACAGGGGGCGCCTGACTTATCGATTCGGCTTCTGGGATAGTAATTTTTCTCCCAGTGGGATTTTTATGTATCGCTCATCGAAGCGGCGCATGCGGTACCGGGGATTCTTACTCAAGAGTTTCCGCAGGTAGACATCGATATTGTATTCGTGTGGTCGATAGACGTGACGCGGATTAGTGAAGTAGTTTCCTCCGGCTGACGGTTGAAGGTGGAAGGGGTAGAACTCATCGTTTCCGTAAATATTTTGGCTCATGATTGTAATCAAATCAATGCCCTCAGGGATATACACCCGTTTTGCGGCATCGAGGAAAACGACGGTAAACAGGTCGTTGTAAACGAAAACCTGGACGGAACCACCGTCTCCATACTCATAGAATACACCTTGAGTGAATGCGAAGGGTTTTCCCTCTTCGGTAGTAAGGTTGCCGAATTTCTCTCCGGAGAGAAAAGAAACGGAAATAGCGAAAAGCAAAGCGATAGTGGATAGCTTTTTATTCATGTGGTTGGTCATATTCAATAAGGGTGGCCGAAAAGAATAACGGACTACCGATTGACACGCAGACATTCCAGCTGATCGGAATGGTCCATGTGATTTTAGTATGCGAACGCAGATTCGGTGTCTGGTCAAATCTCAATAAGTCAGCTCAACTGTTATTGACCGGAAAACCTCACAAATAGGGGCGAGGTAGCTGTTCTCGACTAAAACAAGGTTTCAAGCGCCTTCAGCTTCTCCTCGTTCAAATAGGCGTAGCGATTGATCCATAGGCGGTTCTTCGATGTGGCAAGGGCTGCCCCTGCGCGTTTGATAAAATCGTCAGTCGGCCCGTAGCTGTGAGCAATTGGCCAGATTGGCGTGTCAGGTGCCATTGATTCTACGAGGGATTGTTTCCTCGTGATCGAATCAAGAGAGACTGGGTGGGCTTCATTGGGCTCTGGGTAGTGGAAGTCTCTTGCGTCGCTGGGGATTGGAGAAGCGGCATCGAATGACTGCGCGATAAACCGGGCCAATAAACACGGGGAAAGGGAAGGGTTTCTTTCCAGGATGTAATCACTGTAGTTTCTAAGCATCATCGGCCAGTGCATGGTGTAGTGTTTACTGCTAATGGCGTCTGCGTGCTTGGCAGCCTTTGCGTAGTCAAATCCGCTTAACGTGTTCCAAGGAGGTGGAAATGCGCTAGGGAATAGTGATGTTTCAGGGCCACCGGCTTCCGAAATGACCCGCTTAAACCGGGCGAGTAAGTTGCATACGATTGCAGATTTAAAATCGAGCCATTCCTGACAGGGTTTCCAACGCTCCTGGAGTTTTGAAGGATCCTCAATGTAGAGAGTCAATAGGTCATCCGTCAGTCCGACTGTAAGGTGTTCTAAAAGAGCCTGAGCTTCTCGTTTCATCGTTTCGAAATCGAAGCCCTTTTGAAAGGCAAATGCTTTGGCGTAGGGCCCAAAATCCAAAAATATTGATTCGAAAAAGTAGGGTGGGTATTCGGGCCAGTCGGTTCTTATCCCGTCGATTTCGGGGTACTGGGTAAGCAAGTCGCGGATCATTGCTTCGCCATAGTCAAGGATGTGCGGGCTTGCTAGTGATCCATTGTTATCGAGCGTCTTGGACGGATTCGAGCCGTTGGGTAGGCAGGGTTTATCATCTTCTTCGGGGCCTCCAAATTGCACACGATAGCCGGGCGGAATTGCGGCCTGGACTTGAAAGAAAACTTTTATTCCGCGTTCATGGGCTGCTTTTATGAACGTATCGATGACGTGCCCTTCCCGGTGGGTCAACGATGTTGGGCTTTGCGGCTGGTAGCGGAGTCCTTTGTAGAGGTCTAAGTTGGGGACGAAGCTGGGAGCAGCAGAGACCCAAACCTCACGTTTGCCCCACAACGGTCTATCGAGTAACCGAGCCAGACCTTTGTCTGAATCAGCAGGAGGTTCGCGTTCACCTCCCTGTTCGGGAGGACACTCTTCCATCACGTATGGTGAGATGGATACAGCTGTAAGCGGAAGTCGTTTCAGTAAGTTATCCAGAAGTGCCTCTGCGCCCTCGCTTTGTATGTATTCAGGTAAAATGGTTATTCCGAGCATGTGCAGTTCGCAGATTCAACTAACAAGTGCAAGAGGCTAGAGGCCC
>CALGUT010000593.1 GCA_937920335.1 uncultured Opitutales bacterium | reverse complement strand
GTATTTAAACCTGGAGAAAGCCTGCGTGAACACAGTCTGTCAAAACGTTACGGCGTAAGCCGTTCGCCCGTTCGAGATGCCCTGTTGCAACTCACTCAGGAGGGACTATTGGTTGCGACTCCCAATTGTGGCGTGCGAGTGGGTTCACCATTGGATGACGAGATCCAACCGCTTGTCCGCGATTTGCGGATTCGCATAGAATTGTTCTCTATGGATCGGATTCTGAAAACTCTGACACCTGAGGTTTTAGAGCAGTTGGAGGAACGACTGAAAACGAATCACGAGGCCTGCAAAGGAAAGAATCTCGCTGACATTGTAAAGAGTGACATGGCCTTTCATCAGACCCTCATCGAGATGGCTGGGAATGAGAATTTGCTTGGAATCTGGAAGCAGGTCCGGGGCTATATGATGCTCCACTATGAGCGGCACCGCAACTGGCTTGAAAGTTACCGCGAGCACAAAGCAATTTTCGATGCCGTTAAGCAGGGCGACAAAAAGGCCGCCCGAGCAGCGCTTAAGGCGAATGTGCGTTAATCTGAATTCGGTGGCTCAATAAGGTTGAGTCTCTTGAATTCGTTTCTTCTGCGCATCTGAAAGTCCGAATTGAAAGTAGATCTCCGGGTGGTTGAAGATGTCTGTTTCTTTCATCTCCGGATCGTCTAGATCCAAGCTCAGGTCGCAGTCAAAACGGGCCAAGAAGCTGTGATTATCGTCAGGAAACCCTTGATTACGAAAATGGCAGAGTCCCCAGGTAATACCACGTCCATCCTTTGTGTCCGTGAAAGCATCGGGTATGTAGGATCCAGGAGCGATAGGCATCAGGCCCGTAATAGCTGCGATCTTGAAGTTGGCCCCATCAGGTGACCATTGAATGGTGTTATGCTCATGGCCATGACGACTAACGATGGCTGCGAGCCCATCTTTAAATGGAAACACAGCGGTTTCGTGTCCGGAGTTGATAACGGGATTCAAGGGATGTTTTGCAAATGGACCGAGCGGATCGTCAGCGATAGCCAAACCTTGCGCTCGGGAGTTCGGTGTTCCGCCCATTTCACCTTTGTAGTAGAGGTAGATTTTGCCGTTAAACACAATAGGGTAGGGATCATGGATCACAAATTGGTCCCAAGCGCCTTCGGAGCCATTTTCTAAGATGATCTTATCGGAAGGGATAAAGGGACCGTCCGGTGAATCGGAAACCGCTGCGGATACCGGGCAATAGTCTCCACCGCGTTGACCGGGCATGTCGGTATAGGCCTGATAGTAAATATAGTATTACCCTTTCCATGCTAATATGTCGGGTGTGGACACAGATCTCCATCCCGGAATTGGTTTGGGAGGATTCGGCACAGCAACCCCTTGTTCTTCCCAAGTAAACCCATCCTTGCTGGTGGCGTACCAGATTTCGGCTAAATCCCAGTCGCGCGATGGAATTGTATCGGTGCCTCCTTCGCTACCCCGCCCTGGTCCATGTCCGGGCGCCGGGGGTGTTTCTGTGTGGCGGCGGGTGTAGTAGACATAGTATTTTTCGTTTACGCGGATGATCTTGGAGGAGTCGCGGCGTGAGATCGTGCCATCGAAATTATTGTAATCGAGTCCTTCGATGGGCGTGTATTTAAAGCGGGAAAAGAGCTCATTCAGTGCAGGGTGCCTGGCGGGGTAGTCGGTGTAGATGCGCTCCATCGAAGCACTGAGTTCAATATTGGGCCGTTTTTCCGGCAAGGTGCCATAGGGAAAGTCTTTGGTGACCCCAGCTTGGAGTTGATGGGCAGAGCTAGCGCACAGCAACGTGAAGACTAGAAGTTTTGGAAGTGTCGTAGGGTTCATGAGTCGAGGCACTGGGGGGGTGTTGTGGGATATGTGTCGGTTCCCGTATGATTAATACTTTACATATTAA
>CALGUT010000592.1 GCA_937920335.1 uncultured Opitutales bacterium | reverse complement strand
TCACCTAACGAATTAGCGAGTGCTCGAAATATGGATACAGGGGCTCGAAAGATGGTAATCGATTCTTTTTTGATCCAGTTTGCCAATTCACCGAAGTCCCCATTGGCTTGTAGGTCATAGGGGTAATAGCACGCTCCATGCAGCATCGCGTGAAATGGAATTACGCTACTGCTTCTAGGATATAGCATACGATCCTTTGAACTAAGGCCGATTGAGTTGGATACTCGCATGCATGAATGCATTTCGGTTCTGTGGTTTTTGAAAGACTTTTTGGGATCACCGGTTGATCCTGAAGTAAAATTAACCGAAGTTAAATCTGTTGGTAACGCCCTTATCCCTGGGGGTTCATAACGCTCTTCGTTTCCAAGAGCATCAATGTCGATTACTAAGATGTGTTGATCTGCCAGTTGTTTGGCTAGTTCACTATGAAGTCTCCGGGTGAGTATACACCGGATCCCAGAATGCTTTATAATCGTCTGAAGTCGGGAAATAGGAAACGAAACATTCAAGTCGGCTCTTACAAATCCCGCCTTAAGCACGCCGATGTTTGCCACAAATGATTGAGGGGAATGTCCGAATAGAACTCCGATTATGCCGGAGTGCCGGTGCTTTTCCTTAAGGAGGCTTTGTGCGACGGCGTTGGAAGCTTTGTCCAACTGCCGATAGGATACCGCTAATTCGGGGGACTTCAGGGCGATGTTGTTTGGAAATCGAGATACCACTTCATCGAAGCGATTTACCATGGATTTCGAAAGGGCGAATTCTTCGGAAAACTCCAAATGTGGACTCTCCGCAAGGATACACTTTGTATGTAAGAGTTGCTGGTTCTGGATGAGAGCCATGGAATGTATTGGATCGGCTGGAAAAAATTGGTAATTAGGATGGACGGTTAGCAGACGCCTATCCCTTTTTGTGAACAATTATCAGCGTCAGAAAATGGGTTTTTTATCTAGCTATTAACGAATGAGAACTTCGTTGCTACCTTTCGGCTATTACCTAATCGGCTCCAGACGTATGGGGAGTGACCATAATCACTCGAATCGGCCTATATCTACGAGGGTATTGTTGAATCGCACAGCCTCTAGGTGTGTTTACCGATTCTTCTTTAGGAATTCGGGCCAAAACGCCGCGTGCTGTTCCAATCCACGGCGCTCATCGAGCGGGCCTGTAATAGTAACGTTGGGTGCCATGCGGCCAAATACCTCGCGGGATGTAAACCCCTTGAACTCACCTCCGATCACTTCCACGAGATGTTCAGCAGAAACTCCGTAGACGATTCGTTCGATTCCAACCCAGTAAATTGCACCGCAGCACATGATACACGGTTCCGTGCTCGTGTAGAGTGTGCTGCCTTTGATCGTCTCTGGCGGCAACATTCTGGACGCTGCCCGCACCAGACCTGTTTCTGCGTGTTCAGTGATGTCGGGTGTTGTTTCGACTGCATTCTCATGCTCGATGAGCACCACACCGTCTTTCACTAAGAGTGCTCCGAACGGATGATTTCCCTGATCCACGGCTGAGGCGGAGATTTCATAGGCGCGACTCATATGTGCGTGGTCTATCTCTGATGCAGAAGCATCATCGGGAGTGGGTATGACATTTCCGACTTTTTCAGACATTGTATCAGCCTGTAACAGTGGTAAAGTCATGAGAATCCCAAACACTACAAACAGGTTGCCCGGCGCATATTGAATCATACCTCATTTCAGCAATGCGCGTACCAACGGACACTAGACAGATTCGATTTCGGCTACTGTCAAGGGACGCCAAGCGCCTGGACCCAATTGCGCATCGAGGCAAATGTCTCCCATACGTTCACGGTGGAGCGAGACTACTCGGTTGCCCAACTTGCCAAACATGCGTTTCACCTGATGATAACGTCCCTCGTAGATCGTCAGACGCGCTGTATGGGTCTCCAGCAGGTCTAGTTCAGC
>CALGUT010000591.1 GCA_937920335.1 uncultured Opitutales bacterium | reverse complement strand
GTATCGCAGATGCTGGTTGCTGCTACACATACCCATAGCGCACCCCATGATTATGCACGTTACGATACCGATCCGGAACATGCCTATGTGAAGCAACTCATCGAAGGGATTGCCCAGTCCATTATTCAGGCCCATGAAGCGCTTGAGCCTGTCGAAGTGGGTTACGGGTCCTACCGGGAACCGACAGAAGTTTTTAATCGTCGTTGGTTTTTAGATCCGGATGCCATGCCAGCCAATCCATTTGGAGAAACCACCGATCTGGTAAAAATGAATCCTGGCATAACGAATCCTGCTTTGAAGCATCCGGCGGGTCCCGTGGATCCAGAGGTATTTGTATTATCGGTACGAACGGTCGATGGGAGTCCGTTGGCTTTGCTCGCCAACTATTCGCTTCATTATGTTGGCAAGACTCCGGCCGGTCAGGTATCGGCTGATTACTTTGGTGAGTTTTCCAGACTCATACACAATCGACTTGAGGGGCATCGTCCCGATTCAAATTTTGTGGGAATCCTTTCCAATGGAACCTCAGGAGATATCAATAACATCCCGGTTGGAAATCCTCGTCCCAATCGTGAAACGTTTGAGCAGATCCAACAAGTTGCTGGCAAGGTAGCGGATGCAGCTTATCTCGCTTATCAGTCTATAGAGCATCGGTCCGACGTCAGCCTTTCTATGCTTCAAAGATCGATAACCCTCGATCGCCGCGTTCCTACCAAGCTCCAAATAACTGAGGCCCAGTCGATGCTGGAGCGTGCGGCAAAGGCGGGGAGTGAAAAAGATCTGCCGCGCTACGGAGTTGCCTATGCCCAAAAGGTGTTGGATTTTGCTGAGGAATGTGAATCTTCACCAACGGTTGATGTGTTGGTTCAAACGGTCCGGATCGGTGACCTGGCTATTTGCACGTCGCCCTTTGAAACCTTTGCTGAAACGGGCCTTCGTTTAAAACGACAATCTCCGTTTCCTTCTACCTTTACCATCGAGCTGGCAAACGGGGCCGAAGGTTACCTACCCACCCCTGCCCAACATCGATTGGGCGGATACGAAACCTGGCTAACGACCAGCCGGGTGGAGTTCGGTGCGTCCGAGAAGCTCGTCCGTCAACTGGTCGGCATGATGCAGTCTTTGAAGGAGTGATCTCCTGATCGCATCAGGGATGTCTAATTGAAAGTTAGCCAATGTACCAAGCTTGAGTAGATCACTTCATCTCTTCAATCGACACCTCGTGGGTTTTGCCCTGCACAGTGATACCGTATCGTTTGACCTTTCCTATTGGCTTCAAAACGGTCTGCGCGGATGCTCTGGTTTCATGAGGCACGTTGGGGGCTTCAGGTTTCTGCTTCGAATCATAGTAGGCCTGTAACTGTGTGGGGAACATAGCGTGAATCACACAGTGTTCGTCATTCGAAGGAAGTCCTTTGCCCTCAAGTTCTGTGCGAAGTCCCTCCATCATGGGTTCCTTTAGATCGGCCGGGCGTACGGTGATCGGATCGCGGCCGGAATTTTTGGCGGCTATCTTTTCTACCTCGGGATTCACCTTGGCCGGAGTGGTCCCATAGTAGCCTAAAGCGATATCCATAGCTTGGGGAGTAAACTGCTTCCAACGGCCAAACTTCACATTCATGACTGCTTGAACGCCCACAATCTGAGAAGTGGGTGTAACCAGAGGAATCCAGCCCAGGCATTCACGCACATAAGGAATTTCTTTCATCACCTCATCGAAACGATCTTCCATCTTTTGTTCTTTGAGTTGATTGCGAAAGTTGGAGAGCATGCCACCGGGAACCTGATATTTCAATGCATCGGAATTCACCAACTCATTCTTCACGTTGGTGTACTCTGCTAGTTCCTCATACACCTTTGCAAAATATTCCTCCAAGGCGGCCAGGGTATCCAAATCGTATTCAGGCT
>CALGUT010000590.1 GCA_937920335.1 uncultured Opitutales bacterium | reverse complement strand
TTGAGCGACACGGAGGCATGCTCCAAGCCCTCAAAGATGGCATACCACAAGGAGAGGTAATGGCGAAAGTTGAAGAGCAGAAAAAGAGCGTAACCAGCCGCCGAACCTCGCTCATTGGCACCAATCTTTATCCTAACCCCAACGAAACACTGAACCCTGTTCAGGTCGCTAAAAACCCAATTACCAACAACGGGGCCATAACCGAAGAAACCCCGGATCTTCATCTTCAAAACAAACTCGAAAGGCTCCCCTCCAACGATCCGACCGTCCTTGAGATCTGCATCGACGCAGCAGCGTCAGGCGCAAATTTAAGTCAAATCCGCACGGCCCTCAGACTAAACGATACTGATATTACCGAGATCCAACGCATCCCGCAGTTTCGCCTGTCACAGAATTACGAAGTACTCAGACAAGCCTCGGAAGACTTTGCCAAACGAACAGGCTCACCGCCGCAGATACTCCAGCTTAACCTAGGGCCTTCTCGCCGGTACCGTATGAGAGCAGATTGGACATCCAGCTTCTTCCAGGTGGGTGGAATTCGGGTCATCAACGATCGCGACTTCCCCGACCCCGATTCAGCCATAGAAGCCCTCATCGAACGCAAACCTGCACTATCAATAATCGTTTCAGACGACGACACTTACACGGAACAGGCAGCGGACCTTGCAAAAGCAATCAAAGAAACCCTTCCCGAAACCTACCTGTTACTTGCAGGTGCCCCCGGAGAAAACGAAGAGCCCCTGCGACAAGCAGGTATAGATGGGTTCATCCATATTCGACTGAACAACTATGAAACCTTGAAATCTATCCTAACTCAGCTGGGAGCATTGCCATGACACCGACGCCAGATTTCACCACCATGGAGTACGATTCCGTACTCACCTCCGACACAGCAAGCCGTCACCCCCAAGCTTCAGAACAAGAGGGTCACCCCAAAGAAGAACAGGCCATTTGGGACACCTTGGAAAAAATCCCAGTCAAACCGCTGTATACCTGCGCTGACCTCGACGGCATGCAACACTTGGGCTACGAGGCCGGTATCTCTCCGTATTTGCGCGGTCCCTACGCGACCATGTATGCATTCCGCCCTTGGACAGTCCGGCAATATGCAGGGTTTTCGACAGCAGAGGAATCCAATGCGTTTTACCGCAGAAACCTGGCGGCCGGGCAAAAAGGACTCTCCGTTGCATTCGACCTGGCAACTCATCGCGGATACGATTCAGACCACCCTCGAGTCATTAGTGACGTGGGCAAGGCGGGTGTCGCGATTGATTCCATTCTAGATATGGAGATTCTCTTTAATAACATTCCCCTGAACAACGTATCCGTATCAATGACCATGAACGGTGCAGTCCTCCCCATTATGGCATTCTATATCGTCGCCGCTTTGGAACAGGGCGCAAAACTAGAGGAATTAGCAGGCACCATCCAGAACGATATCCTCAAGGAGTACATGGTGCGCAACACCTATATCTATCCGCCGGAACCTTCGATGAAGATCATCGCGGATATTTTTGAATACACCTCCCAAAACATGCCGAAGTTCAATTCTATCTCGATCTCCGGATACCATATGCAGGAGGCAGGTGCGACCGCCGATCTGGAAATGGCATACACCCTAGCCGATGGTCTAGAATACCTGAGAGCCGGCGTAAATGCAGGGATCGACATTGATGCCTTTGCTCCGCGCCTTTCGTTTTTCTGGGCCCTCGGGAAGAACTACTTCATGGAGATCGCCAAGATGCGCGCCGCGCGGATTCTCTGGGCAAAACTGGTCAATCAATTCAATCCCCAGAATCCCAAGTCACTGGCACTTCGCACCCACTCTCAGACTTCCGGGTGGAGCCTCACTGCGCAGGATCCGTTCAACAATATTACACGCACCTGCGTGGAAGCGATGGCTGCAGCTCTCGGACACACGCAGTCCCTTCACACCAATGCTCTCGACGAAGCGATCGCGCTTCCAACCGATTTCTCAGCCCGTATCGCACGCAACACCCAGCTCTTTCTACAGGAAGAGACCGGGATCTGCCAGGTCATAGATCCCTGGGGGGGATCCTACTATCTTGAAAGCCTTACCCATGAACTCATGCACCTAGGCTGGGCACACATACAAGAAATAGAAAAACTCGGCGGAATGGCCAAAGCGATCGAATCCGGTCTCCCGAAAATGCGTATCGAAGAAGCTTCTGCCCGACGCCAAGCACGGATCGACTCAGGGCGAGAAACCATCGTCGGCGTAAACAAATACGTCCTTGATGAAGAGGAACCGCTCGATATTCTTGACATCGATAACACGGCCGTTCGGGAATCGCAGGTCAAGCGACTGAAACAACTCAAAGAGTCCCGCGACGCCACCGCCTGCGAAAAAGCCCTTTTAGCTCTGGAAAAGGCAGCCGCTACCGGAAACGGCAACTTACTGGCCCTCGCCATTGAAGCAGCCCAGGCCCGCGCGACCTTGGGAGAAATCTCCGATGCCTTGGAAAAAACATTTGGCCGACACAAAGCAGTCATCCATTCTATTTCTGGAGTGTATAGCAGCGAATACGGAGATCAAAAAACGATTGAGGCCGTCAGAGGCGAAACCGATGCCTTTGCCGAACGAGAAGGACGTCGTCCACGCATCATGATTGCCAAAATGGGACAGGACGGTCATGACCGGGGCGCCAAGGTCGTAGCGACGGCCTACGCCGACCTTGGCTTCGATGTGGATATCGGACCTTTATTCCAAACACCCGAGGAGACCGCTGCCCAGGCCGTTGAAAACGATGTCCATA
>CALGUT010000589.1 GCA_937920335.1 uncultured Opitutales bacterium | reverse complement strand
AGTATGAGCCCTATGGTTGAAAGCATGAAGGTTAAAGTCAGCGAGTTGGCTGTATAAGTGACTGTGCGATGTTTCCACTTGGACTTTGATTTCTTGCTCTTCGTTTCTTGAGTATCACCTTCGGCGGCCGCGAGAATATCCTCTATGCTAAGTTTCTCCGCAGTTTCATTCTCTGGTTTGTTTAATAGGTCGAGTTCTTCATCTCCCCTTTTCTTTAAAATAAGCTTTTTCTCAGCTGGAAAAAGAGTTTCGGTCAGGCCCTCGTTGCCACTGATTGCCAACCAGACTTCTTTATCATCGTCGTAGTAGAGGGTATCGTTGGTGACTTTCTTGGATTCGGCTAGAGACTGCAGTTGCTCGGTATTGTAGGGCCCTTTGGCTTCTTCCGAGTCAGGATAGCGAATAAAATATTCCGACATGGTGATGAGATAGGTAGAGTTGTGTCGCTCGAATTAGTAGTGAGAATTCGAACACTTAAAGGATGAACCGCGGTCTACGACAACCCAGCAGTTTTTTTTTACAAAGTATTCAAGTTGGGGGATTTGCGGAAATTCAATCCTTTGTTTTGTTGCTTCCGCTCCACTTGAGCTTCGCCCTTACGACCTCGAAGTGGTTGAATGCTTTTTGGTGAATCAGGGAGAGCTTCAAGGGGGATAATTCCAGGACTACTGATTCGGTCGGTTTGATCGTAAGTTCGGTGGCACCGTCCAGGATGATTTGAAGTGTCTTTGTGCCGGACACATCTTTTACGGTCAGTCGTTCCTTGGAGTCGAATATTATGGCACGGTTGCTCAGGGTATGCGGACAGATGGGGGTCATTGTAAGCACTTTGGCATCGGGAGCGACCAGCGGCCCCCCAGCGGATAGGTTGTAAGCGGTGGAGCCGGTGGGAGTTGTAAAGATGATACCATCGCACAGATAGTCGGTTATTGGACCCGCTTCGCTGCAGACATTGAGGTTTAAAATGGCCCCCGAATGAATCTCTTTTATGACAGCATCGTTAAGCGCTGATGCTGATTTACCGTCTGAAGCGGTTGCCTGAACCATGCTACGTTCAGTGATGCAATAGTCGCCTTTTAGTACGTCAGGGAATAATTTTACTGCCTCCTCGCCTGAAAATGTTGTTAGGAAGCCCAGTCCTCCGCGATTGATTCCGATCACCGGGACCGATTGTCTTGCGCAGGCTTCAGCAATGCCGAGTAGCGTTCCGTCGCCTCCGATAACGCAACAGGCATCGACCCCTTCTAGGAAATGCGGGTCAAACGGGTAGCTAGAAGTTATTTTGTGTGAGCGGCAGGATTGCTCCGCAATCTTGATGAGTTCAGCCGCCAACTCAGGTGCTCCTGATTTGGTCTTGTTGATATAGAAGGCTACCGACTGAAGAGCATGCATGAGTTCGTTTCGTTTATGTGAGGAAAACTAAGGGAGCCCTCTTTCATTGGCAATTACCCTTTTCTAGAGGAAAGTCGATTATTCGGATTCAACCAGCTTAGTGGCTCCGATGAGAAACTCCCGGTTTCCATCGCCTCCTGCGATTGGAGATTCGATCGAGCCTTCTATGGCGATCGAATCTAGTTCTTTGAGCATCCAAGCTCTCATCTCATCGAGAATAGATTGGCGAAGAGCGTCGTCCTTAATTACTCCCCGCCCTTTATCGACGTCCTGCTTCTTGGCTTCGAACTGAGGTTTTACTAAAGCAACGAGTTTTCCTCCAGGTGCTAGTAGTGCCCAAACAGCTGGAAGCACTTTTCTCAACGAGATGAATGAAAGGTCCATGACAATAAGATCGTATTGAGGATAGGGGAGTGTCTCAGGTGTTAGGTAGCGGGCATTAGTCTTTTCGATATTTGTTACTCTCGGATCCTGAAGCAGGCGGTTGTGCATCTGGGCTCTTCCAACATCCACACAAATGGCCTCTGAGGCGCCCCGTTGTAGAAGGCAATCCGTAAAGCCTCCGGTTGAAGCTCCGACATCCAGAAATCGTTTTCCGCTAACTTCTGTTGGAAACTGTTCCAGGTAAGCGTCTAGTTTTTCGCCGCCGCGTCCGACGAAACGAGCCGGTTGGATTAGAGTCAGAGCGGTGTCAGAAGGGTAGGTCTTCCCAGGCTTATCGAGGATGGTTGTTCCGAGACGAACCTTCCCGGCCAGTATGAGTGCTTTTGCGCGGGAGCGGCTTTCGCAGTGCCCTAAATCCACTAAGAGTTCGTCCAATCGAAGGTTTTGTTTCTTCACAATGCGTATCCACGTGGAAGCCCTCATGAAGCGCAAAAAAAATGCGTAATAAAAGACTGATTTCTTGACTTGTGGAGCAAAGTGGGGCGAAATGTTGCTTCATCCCACAAGATGAACTCTAAATGCTCTCTTCCAAAAACAGGAAATTTGCTGGGGGATATCTTCATTCCCTAGACTCAAAGAACCGTGTGACCGTTCCTAAAAAGTGGCGGTTCGACGGTGATGATACTGAGTCTGCATACCTGGCTATACCGCAGCCATTGGGCTATATTTGGCTTTGTCCGCCGAGTAAGGTGGATCAGTTGGAAGAAAAGATGGAATCGATTTTGCCGTCTGATTTGGAGGGGCAGAACTTCACCATGTATCTCATGGAGAAGTCGGAGATGGTCTACTGTGACAAAAGTGGTCGCATTGTTTTGACCCCCGCGTTGATTGAGCATGCGGGTTTGGAGAAGCAAGCGAAGCTGATTGGAATGTTCGGTTCCTGGGCGATTTGGAATCCTGGGCGCTATGAAAAATTTAGAGATGATCCTTATTCACTAGAT
>CALGUT010000588.1 GCA_937920335.1 uncultured Opitutales bacterium | reverse complement strand
AACAGGTCACCGCGGTTATATTGGAACCGTGCTTCTTCCAATGCTCGCCGAAGCGGGTCATGAAATAACTGGACTGGATTCAGGGTATTTTGATGACTGCCTCTACACCGATCAGGATATCGATATCCCCTATATCAAGAAGGATATCAGAGATGTTGAGTTAGCGGATGTAGAAGGAATGGACGCGATCATTCATCTAGCAGGTCTATCGAACGATCCGATGGGAGATTTTAATCCTGAGATCACGTATGACATCAACCACCGTGCGACGGTAGAGCTCGGAAAGTTGGCCAAGAAAGCGGGCGTACGTCGATTCTTTTTTTCCTCTTCGTGCAGTACTTATGGATCAGCAGGACAAGAATTTATCGATGAAACGGCTGATTTTAATCCTCAAACTCCTTATGGAGAATCCAAGGTTTTTTCAGAAAGAGATCTGGCGGAATTGGCCGATGATACGTTTTCTCCGGTATTCTTGCGTAATGCTACCGCCTATGGAATGAGTCCCCGCATACGATTCGACCTCGTTCTAAATAACCTGGTTGCCTGGGCTGCGACTACTCAGAAGATATTTCTGAAGAGTGACGGGCAGGCATGGAGGCCTATTGTTCATATCGCTGATATCTCAAGGGCGTTCATTGCTTTGTTGGATGCTCCACTGGACTTGATTCATTGTAAGGCTTACAATGTTGGCCAAACATCAGAAAACTATCGAGTAAGAGAGATTGCTACCATTGTCGGTGAAGTAGTCCCTAATTGCGAAGTTGCCTTTGCTGATGGTGCGAGTGCTGATTCACGAAATTACCGAGTGAACTGTGATCTTATTCAAAAGGAGATCCCTGGATTCAAACCGGTGTGGACAGCGCGCAAAGCGGCTGAAGAAATTTACGATGCTATTAAGAAGAATGGTTTGAAATTGGATGAGTTTGAAGGCGAGAAATTCATGAGACTCGCACGTCTCAAAAAGCACATTGCCGATGGTGAAATGGATTCTGAACTCCGTTGGAAAGCTTTAGAAATATCTCAATGATTTATAAGACCGAAACCGCCTGCCGATCTTGTGGCTCTTCGAATCTAACGGATTTACTTCCGTTTGGAGATACTCCATTGGCTGATCGGCTGTTGACAGAAGAGGAACTCGAAGAAAAAGAGTACCTGGTTCCGTTGACGCTTTCAATTTGTGGAGACTGTAGCTTGGTGCAAATCCTAGAAACGGTGGATCCAGAGGTTCTTTTTTATTCAGAGTATCCCTACTTTTCATCGGTTTCGCCTTCATTACAGAAGCATTTTAAAGGAAGCGCTGATTACTTATTAGAGACGCGATCTCTGGGCCCGGATAGCCTGGTTGTAGAGGCTGCCAGTAATGATGGATATTTGTTGAGGTATTTTCATGAGGAAGGTATTCCCGTTCTCGGTATCGATCCGGCAGAAGCGCCGGTGAAAAAAGCGCGGGAGATAGGTATTGATACAATGAATACGTTTTTTACTTCTGAGCTGGCCCAGAAACTGGTCGATTCAGGCAAAAAAGCGGATGTATTTCTCGCGAATAATGTTCTGGCTCATATACCTGATTTGAATGGATTCGTGAAGGGTATCTCAACCCTACTCAAAGATGATGGTGTAGCCGTTATCGAAAACCATTACGTGGTAGACCTTATAGATCACTGTGAGTTTGATACGATTTATCATCAGCATGTTTGTTATTATTCAATTACGGCCTGGCGGAATTTGTTCAAGGCCCATGGGTTGTATTTGAATCGAGTTAAGCGTACATCAATTCATGGAGGTTCCCTACGTATTTATGTAGAGAAGTTTGATGCCATCGACGAATCCGTCCTTGAGCTTCTTCAGATGGAAAAAGAGCGTATGGTTGATAAGCCTGACTATTATTTGAAGTTCGCAGACCGAGTAACGGAGTTGCGTAGTGAGCTGCGTAAAATCCTGAAAAAGTTGAAGACGGAAGGTAAAACGATCGCTGGCTATGGCGCAGCGGCAAAGGCCTGCACCTTGATGGCTTATTGTGGGATCGATAGTAGTTACTTAGACTTTGTTGCCGACCTAAATGTCTACAAGCATGGGAAGTTTATGGGTGGGAACAGACTCGAGATTCTTCCACCAGAAGCCGTCTTGGAAAAAAAGCCGGATTACGTTCTCATTTTAGCTTGGAATTTCGCAGATGAGATCATCATGCAAATGAAAGACTTTTCAGATGCTGGTGGAAAATTTGTAGTCCCTGTACCTTTTCCAGAAGTGCGTTAGTGATTTCCTTACATGAAAATTGCCTTCATTAATCAGCCGTTTGATCAGATTTACGGAGGCAATAGGAATTCTATAGCTTTGTGGAGTTATCGCGCTGCCACTGAGTTGAAAAATGATCACGAGGTATCGATCTACGGAAGTCGATTTGGAAACGTTGATCAGATTGAGGAAGACGGAATTACTTATCAAGGATTCGATATCGAACCTGACAATCGGCGGCTTAAGTTTCTTCGTTTTCTAAAGATTATATTCAATGGTAAGAGAGCGTTTTTTGCGACGCCCTGGTACTTCGGGGAATACTACCGCAGCTTGGTGAGGGCTGTTGCTGAAAAGAACTTCGATGTAGTTCACATTCATAATTTTCCTCAAGTCGTTGAGATGGTGAAATCTCACTGCAAAGAAGGTTGTCGAATCGTTCTACATATGCACTGCGATTGGTTGATTCAACTTCATCAACCCTGGGTTGAGAAGGCATTGCGGCAAGTCGACTTGGTCGTAGGGTGTAGTGATTATGTAGTTGATGGAATAAAGCGGAAGTATCCCAAGTATTCACACAAATGTAGACGTATCTTTAATGGCTTCGATTCAAGTGGTTTTTACAAGAGTCCAAAAGAGGGAGTTCCGGATCATATCAACGGTCCCTACATGCTGTATGTCGGTAGAGGAAGTCCTGAGAAGGGACTTCATTTAGCCACGAGAGCTTTTCAGAAGGTTGCGGATAAGTATCCAGAGTTAAAGCTAGTCTGCATCGGTGGTATCGGTGCGGCACCGCGAGCGTTTCTATATGATTTGGTAGATGAAGATGTGCGCAAGGACATGGAACCTGGTATGTATGAGCCTTATGAGGAATACGTGTTTGATGGAATTGCTCCTGATGTCAGATCGAGGATTCAGATGATTGACCATGTGGACTATAATTCTCTGGTAGGTTTTTATCAGAATTCAAAGCTTCTAATTGTCCCTACGGTTTGTCACGAGGCATTCGGAATGCCAGTGTTGGAGGCGATAGCTTGTGGCACTCCCATCGTAGCAAGCAAGTGTGGAGGTATTCCGGAATTTTTTAAAGATGGCACCGATGGTTTCTTATTCGAACGTGGCAACCTTAAATCGTTGATCGAAAAAATCGAAATACTTCTCGAAAACCCGGTTCCGCTTAGACCTGACGAAGAACTTCAAAGTAGTTTTAGACTTTTCTCGTGGAAGAGTATTACGAAAGAACTGTCAATGTGCTACCAATCCTTAGCCAAAATCGGATAAATGATGAAAGCGATATCGTCCCTACGAATATTGAGCCTCCTAATACTCTTTCAGTTCGGCCAGCTAAATGGCCAGGATGGTGATTCGGTAATCGATTTCTGGTATGGTAAGGAGCAGACTTTCGGAGTTGGTGGAATCGTCCAGCGTTATGTTAATATTCTTGGAAATGTAGATCCGGATAAGAATATTATAAAGTTGGATTATGCTCTTAATGATGGGTCGTTTCAGTCTCTTTCAATCGGGCCAGACAATCGGAGATTGCAACGGATTGGTGACTTCAACGTAGAGATTGAAGTTGACCGTTTGAAAGCCGGAGAAAATACGGTTGTCGTTGAGGCTGTGAGCGAAAGTGGAGCACTCTTTTCAGATTCGATGACCTTGAATTGGGCTCCTACGCAAACGAATCCAAATTCCACCATCGTCTGGGATCAGGTAGACAACCTTCTAGAGGTAGCACAGCCGATTGATGGGAAGTGGCTGATACAAGATGGGAAGGTAATCTCGGATCCAGAGGCATTTGGTTACGATCGAGTACTTGGTATTGGGGATATGGGTTGGGAAGAGTATGAGGTACTTTTCCCTATTGAAATTAGAGGAATTGATGAAGGTTCTTTCAAGACCAAGGAGAGCGTTGGACCTTCCCTTCTGCTTATTATGAAATGGATGGGGCATACCGATTCGCCGGTATATTGTCCTCAACCACACTGCGGGTGGGAACCCTATGGCGGGACTGTAAGTCATTCCTGGTTGGAAAGTGGAGAACGGGTGTGGGATCTAGCGACGCAGTGGGGTGATGAAGGTAATGACTTTGAGGCGTTGGACTTTGAGTTCGGTACGGAGTATTGGGTCCGATATCGCGTAGAATCAAAAGCAGGCGGAAATCTTTATTCGTTCAAGATCTGGGGTGATGGGCTTGAAAATGAGCCGAGTGTTTGGACCCGCCAGAAACTTTCAGAAACAATCGATTTGAACTCTGGATCTTTTCTTTTCGTCGCTCATCACATAGACTTAGCCATCGGAACCATGCAAATAATACCTATAGGAAACCTGCGTAATCAAATTGTAGATTTACTAACTCAAAACCCGGATGTGTTTGTTCAACTGCCCTATCTTGGTTTATGGATAGTGGGAGCTCTTTGGGGACTCGCTTACAAGAGGAAAGATCCTAAGCGCGGTAACTGGATCGTAGTTGCGTTTTTGATTTTATTGGCGAGCGGACTTCTTGGTTTGATCCTGGAGAATGTTCTTCCTGATTTTTTCTTCGGGGAAGGCTGGTTCACGAGGCGAGTAACCTATGTTTACATTATTACCAAATTCATACCTATCGGCGGTCACATCCTCGCAGGTGTAATCTTGTTCAAAATATTTTGGCCATCTAGGAAAACCGCGTAATAGAGATAATCGACTGCTGTTTACCACTCCCATTTATCATGACGAAACATACTGAGACATGTCCTGCATGTAGGTCTTCAAATCAACGCCAATTCTTCCAGATACCCAAAGCGCCCGTTCATTCGATATTGCTCATTCAGGATCAGCAGGCTGCTTTAGATTTTCCGAAAGGGTCTCTGGACCTTACCGTTTGTGAAGACTGTGGATTTATATATAATGCGACGTTCGACGCTGACCTCCAAAATTATTCGGAAGACTGTGAGGAAACGCAGGGTTTTTCGCCGACCTTTTCGAAGTTCCATAGGGAACTAGCTGAATCGGTAGTCGAACGGTTTGGTCTATACGGAAAAACAGTTTTAGAAATCGGATGCGGCAAGGGGGAATTCCTTGAGCTCGTTTGTGAAATTGGTGGAAACAAAGGTATAGGCTTTGATCCCGCTTTTCGCCCTGATCGGTTGGATATTCCTGAAAGTATGGACCTTAAAGTTTACCAGGAATTTTTCCCCAAAGAGTATACACTGGAGATTCCGGATTTCGTCTGTTGTAAGATGACTTTGGAGCATATCCCTGATGTGTTGGATTTTATTTCGGGGATGCGGAAATCGTTGGGAGACAAAGTCAATGTCCCGATTTTCTTTCAAATCCCTGAGGCTCGCCGCGTACTTGGCGATATAGCATTTTGGGACGTTTACTACGAGCATTGTTCGTATTTCACAAAAGGTAGCTTAGGGCGCCTCTTCCGATTAGCGGGATTTGAGGTGAAGGATCTTTGGACAGCCTACGACGATCAATACTTGATGATTGAAGCATTTCCAGCTTCTGGTCCGGTGCTCGAAGCCCACAAAGGTGAAGAAGCGGTGTCGGAAATTCTGATGGAGGTAGATCGATTTTGCTCACAGATTGAATTAGAGACCCACCGGTGGAAATCCTATTTTGATGAGGGTTACGGTTCTGGAAAGAAGACTGTATTGTGGGGTGGAGGTTCTAAGGCAGTCGCTTTGCTGACGACCATGGGTATAAACGATCAGGTTAGCTTTGTTGTAGATATTAACCCTTACAGACAAGGGACCTTTCTCGCTGGTTGTGGACAAGAGATTGTAGGTCCAGGATTTCTTAAGGATTACCAGCCGGATCGAGTAGTCATCATGAATTCCATTTACGTAGATGAGATAACACGGGATCTTGAAGCACTGGGCTTGAGTCCAGAAATCTCAACCGTTGATCCGATACAATGAGTGATTCTTGTCCAGTTTGCGAAGCAGAGTTTCTGGAGAATTTCTTCAGTATTAAACAAGTCCCTGTTATTATTAACATTTTGTCGAATACGCGTGAGGAGGCTCTTGGTAGACCGCGTGGTGATATCGATTTAGGTTTCTGTGGCAATTGTGGCCATATTTACAACACGTCGTTTGACCTGAGTCTTTTAGATTATTCTGGCGAGTATGACAATGCGTTGCACTTCTCATCGACCTTTCGTGACTTTGCTTCCCAGTTAGTAGACACGATCGTCAACGTACGGCATTGGAAAGGCAGTAACTTACTTGAGGTCGGTTGTGGGAAGGCAAGTTTCTTGCAGGCGTTATGTAAGCGAGGCGGCAACAGTGGAATCGGATATGATCCGAGCATCGAAGATCAGGACTGGACCCCTGTGGGGCCTGCGGGCGGAAAGATAAAGTTGGTACGTGGCTACTTTGGTAAAGAGGATGTCAGTGTTCCTGGTGACAAAATTATCTGTCAGCACGTACTTGAGCACATAGAAGCCCCTGCTGACTTTCTTCAAGATATCATAGCTTCCCGAAAGAACAGTTTGGCGCATTCAGCCTATTTTGAGGTTCCCAACGTTCTCTATTCGCTTCGGGATTTCGGCGTCTGGGATATTATTTACGAACATTGCTCCTATTTTAGTCCGACTTCCTTGGCGTTTCTGTTTAATCGATTTGGGTATGCGGTGGATAGCTGTGAAGAAGTTTATGGTAATCAATTTTTATCGCTACATGCTGAATTCGGTGCCGAGAAAAGGCATTTGGAAGCCTCGGATTTAGGCGAGTTGACGAAGTTAGTGAGTGATTTTAGTCAAACGTTTAAAGAGAAAAGCAGGGACTGGAGAACCTCATTAGAACCGGCGCTTTCTGGAGAAAAGAAAGTAGTTGTCTGGGGTGCTGGGTCGAAGGGAATAACGTTCCTGAACATGATGACAGACGGAAAAGGTATTGATTATATCATTGATCAGAACCCAGCCAAGATCGGTAAATTTGTTGCGGGATCTGGGCAAGAGATTCAAACACCGGAGTTTCTCGTAGAGTATCGGCCAGACATGGTCATCGTGATGAATCCCCTCTATAAGGACGAAATTGCTCACAAGCTCGCCGGAATGGGGCTGACTCCAGAAGTAGTGGTCGCTTAGGGGCTTTGACTCTTGTTTATTTGTTAAAGTATCCGATTATTTAGTACATGGAATTGGGCGAGAAAGAGGTAATCCGTAAATTGTTATGTGACTTGGGGACAGTTGTTCAAAGGCATGTTACTCAAGAGAGCTCAAAAGTTGAAAGTCGCAGCTTGGCAGAGGTGTCTGAGATTACGGAAGCGGACACGATTTACCGGATTGATAAGTTCAGTGAGGATGCCCTGCTGGCATGGTTCGAACAGAAGTGGTCTGATGACCTTCCTGTCGAATTGATTGCCGAAGGCCTGGAAGATGATGGTCCAGTAGTATTTCCGAATGGTACCCGACTGGAGGATACGAAGTTTAAAGTGATCATAGACCCAATTGACGGCACCCGTGAATTGATGTATGATAAGCGTTCGGCTTGGGTGATAGCGGGGGTCGCACCACAACGCTTTCAAGACAATCGGATCGGGGATATTGAAGTGTCTATGATTACAGAACTTCCGACGTCTAAGCAGCGATACGCAGACCAAATAAGTGGTTACAAGGGCTGCGGGAGAGAGGGGCTTATCTGTGAACGGACCGATATCGGTTCTGGAGAGAAATCTCAGTTCAGGCTAAGGCCATCGACCGCTTCGAATGTTGAGCATGGAGTTGCAGCCTTTGTGAAGTTTTTCCCTGAAGGTAAGGAACTCATTGCCCGGTTCGAGACAGATCTTTGGAGACGTTTAGGTGTATACGGGGAGCACAAATCTCCTGTGATATTCGATGATCAGTACATCAGTACGGCGGGGCAGATGTATGAACTTCTTGTCGGACATTATCGTTTTTATGGAGATATGAGGCCGGATGCGTTGCAGTCGATTGGTGCATCCGAATCGCTGACCTGTCATCCATATGATGTGGGTGCCGGCTTGTTGCTAAAAGAAGCAGGGTGCGTCTATGAATCGCCGTGGGGTGATGAGGTCGATGCCCCTATGGATACGACTACGTCGGTATCATGGGTCGCCTACGCAAATAGAGAACTGGCTGATAGTATTAGACCCGTACTGACTGATTTGATGAGTCACTATTTTAGTTCGAAAGACAAAAAAGGCTCCTGAAAATCAGAAGCCTCTTTGTGGGTTTTCTTTTGAAATGCTTATCTTAGTTCCTGCCCGGTAATGGCGTTGATCAATCGGAAGTTTTCCATGTGATACGAGACATCGGCTCGGAATGATAGTTTTACATCATAAAGCCGTTCGATATCGAGGAGCAGAGACTCGTCCTCACTCCGAAGCCGCTCAAGGACCGTTGGGTTCAACATCACTCGGATTGTAAGCCCTGATTCGGCTTGTCCGTTTTCTGATTCCTTCGGTTTTATCCGCCGGAGAATGGAGGTGATCTGGCGCTGTATTTCCACGCTGATAGATCTTGGCGATTTAACGATACCTCTTCCGTTACAGTATGGACAGCCGGTGTAGAGTCCCGTTCCGATACTGACCTCCTGTCGTTGGCGAGTCATTTGCATGATGCCAAGCTGTGAGATCTGAAGAATGTGGTTCTTGGCCTTGTCGTCTTCCATGGCCCGCCGCATCCGATTGTAGACGGACTGGCGATCCCGACGGTTTTTCATGTCGATGAAGTCGATGATGATGAGTCCACCAATATTCCGGAGTCTTATTTGACGGGCGACTTCCGTCGCAGATTCCAAGTTGACCTGCAGTATAAAGTTTTTGTCCTTGCCGTCCTTATTACGGTGGGAACCTGTGTTAACGTCAACTGCGACTAATGCCTCAGTTTCTTCTATAACGATTTCACCTCCGGAAGGAAGTGGTACTCGACGCTGAAAGGTCTGCTCAATCTGCCGTTCGATATTGAAGCGCTCGAAGATGGGAATCGAGTCTTTGAACAAGTTGATCTTACTGAGGGAGCGTTTCGAGATCTGCGAAATTGCGGTTCGCATATTTTCCCAGTCCTTGGGATTGTCGATGAGCACGCGATCGACTTCTTCTGTTAGGAAATCTCGAACGGTTCTTTCTATGATGTCGGGTTCACGGTAAAGGCATGCGGCACCTTTTTCAGTGTCGATCTGGTGCTCCATAGTGCCCCAGGTCTTGAGAAGGATATGGAGGTCGCGAATGAAGTAGCGGAGTTTTTTCCCTTCGCCTGCAGTGCGGATAATGATTCCCATACCGTCTGGAATCGTCAGGTCTTTAATGACTTTCTTTAAACGACTTCGCTCTTTGTTGTCTTCGATCTTGCGGGAGATTCCGCATTGATCGTTAAAAGGCATTAAGACCAGATAACGTCCTGGCAGTGCGATATTGGTGGTTGTTCTTGGCCCTTTCGTGCCAATCTGCCCTTTGGTGATCTGGACAACGATATCAGTACCGATCGGGTAGAGACCTGGAATATCTCTGAGATCTATTTTCTTTTTCTTCTTATTCGGCTCCTTGGTGTTGCGACGTACGATCTCGATGCTCGAATCGTTTGCGGCTGGAACAATGTCCCAGTAGTGCAGGAATGCGTTTTTCGGTTGTCCAATATCAACGAACGCAGCCTTAAGGCCAGGTTCCAGGTTTTGGATCTTTCCTTTAAAAACGCCTCCTACCAGGCGGTCTTCACCGACGCGTTCGACCTCGAACCGCTGTATGACACCGTCTTCGAGTACTGCAACCCGTGTCTCCAGGGGCTCCGAATTGATAATGATCTCCCGATAGACGGGGTTTTCTTTCTTTATAGCCTGAATGACTCGTTTAAGGAGAGGACGGGACTTCTTGGCCCGCTTGCCAGCGGCCTTCTTGATGGCCTCAGCAGGAATAGGCTCCGTTTCCGGTTCAACCGGGGCTTCTCTCAGTTTTTCGTCTAATTCGGCTTCCGAAACTTTTGAATGCTTGTTCGATTTTTTTTCGCTCATGATTATTATGGTATCTGTCGTTGGCGACTCGATCCATTCCTGGCTGTGCTGAGCAAAACATTACATTCTCGGTAGTTGAAAATAGGTACATTGGTTTAGAATGCTTTCCGATGTCGGTAAACAGATTGGACAATGCCTTGCAATATGCAGCAGGTCAGGAGGAAGGAGCCTCCATAGCTTAAGAAGGGCAGCGGTAGTCCTGTAATCGGCATCATTCCTATGGTCATTCCAATGTTGATGAAGGTATGAATGGTAAAAATAACTGTCACGCCAACGGCGAGAAGCATACCAAATCGGTCTCTTGCTTTGCTGGCGATTCGCACGCCATTCAACAATAGGATACCTGAGAGGCTGAGAACAGTAATACTGCCTATAAACCCTTTTTCCTCCGCGAGAACGGAGAATATGAAGACGTTGTGCGCTACAGAGCGCGGTAAGTAACCCAATTTCGCCTGAGT
>CALGUT010000587.1 GCA_937920335.1 uncultured Opitutales bacterium | reverse complement strand
GCCGGTAGAGTTGGACGATGGCGTAGATTTTTTTGCATCCAAAGACCGCTGGAGCCGCCCGGTTATGGCCCGAACCGGTCCTGATGGGGCACTCTGGATAGCGGATATGTACCGTTACATGATCGAGCATCCACAATGGTTGCCCAAAGCAGGGCAGGATGAACTGAGACCCTTTTACCGTCTCGGCGATGATCGGGGTCGGATTTACCGGGTGAAACGTAAAGGGCAGGAGCCGCGCCCGATTCCAAACCTGGATTCGATGACCAGCAGTGAACTCGTCTCGGTTCTGGAGAACAGAAACGGTTGGCAAAGAGATACTGCCCAGGCTTTGCTCGTGGAGCGTAAGGACAGCGCGGTCATTCCTGAGTTAGTTAAAATAGCAACAGCCAGTGAGCAGCCACTGGGACGTTTGCATGCTCTATATACCTTGCAGGGTATGGATGCCTTGAATACAGATATTCTGAAACGTACGACAACGGATCCCGCACCGGGGGTTCGGCGGCATGCGGTACGATTGTCAGAACTCTGGGCAAAAGATGATCCAGGTTTAAGGGTTGCTTTGCTTAATTTGGTAAATGACAAGGATGCCAAGGTTCGCATGCAACTGGCCTACAGCTTAGGTGAGTGGAGTGGGGAGGCAGTAGCGGCAACATTGGGCCGTTTGGCGTTTGTCGACGGAGGAGATCCATTCATGGCGGCAGCTATTACCAGTTCTGTAAAAAGTGACACTTTGACGGGCGTGTTGGAATCGTTGCTGGAGGAACGCGCCAAAGCCGGACATGGCGGTGAACTTCTCGGTCCCTTGTTATCTCTTTCCGTCGCCTTTGATAATCGTGAAGCGACCTTACGAGCTCTGGCTGCTGTTTTAGAGGATAGCTTGGAACCTGAGTGGCAATATATGACAGTGGCGAGTTTACTTGATGCTTTGGATCGTCGAATATCGACAGAAGATAGAAAGGACGATTTAGGGCGGGAGGTGATGGCGCGCGTCCATGCATTGCTGGTATCTGCGCGACAGACTTTCGTAGACAATCAAGTCTCCGATGCGCTGCGAATAGCAGCCATCCGTTTGATGGCCAGGGAAGAGACGTCACGCGCGGCAGACATTCATTCTCTGGGGTCTTTGCTTGGATCAAAAGCCTCAATCGAAGTTCAAGGGGCTGCTATTTCATACCTTGGGGCATTGACTGAGATGCAAGTTCCAGAAGTTTTGATGTCGGCATGGAGTGCGTACGCTCCACTCATTCGTTCGGAGGTGTTAAATGTTATGACGACTCGCCCCGATTGGATATTGGCTTTGTTGAAAGAGATCGAAATTGGGAACGTAGCTCTCACGGATCTTGATGCGGGAATTCGGCAATTTCTCATCACTCATCCCGACAGTAAGATTCGGGCGCAAGCGAAGGAACTCATGCCAACGGCCAATGTGGATCGTCTTAGGACGGTGCGGCAATATCAGGCTGCTCTGGAGCTGGAAGGTGACAAGGTGCGCGGTAACAAAGTCTTTCAACAGGTCTGCATCGGCTGTCACCGATTAGATGGAGTCGGCGTTGAAATTGGTCCGAACTTGGCATCAGTTACTGATCGAAGTCGTGCATCGCTCCTTTCGGGGATTCTGGATCCGAATGCAATCGTGGAAGGCAAATACCGGTCCTTCCTGGCCACCATGAAAGATGGTCGTGCCATCCTTGGGATCATCGTTTCGGAAACCGGTGCCAATATTACCATTAAGGACTTGGCGAATCAGGAGCATGTGATCCTGCGATCCGAGCTGGAGTCATTGACGAATACGGGGAGATCGCTTATGCCGGATGGACTGGAAACAAGTCTTACTCAGCAAAATATAGCCGACCTGATCGCGTATGTCGCAGGGGCACAGTAATAACATGTCATGATAAATCTGTTTGATAGTCTTAAGGTAACGACGGCATCGCGAGGATGCGATGGTCCTACCAATTCAGCTGTAAAAGTTAGGGCCACTGCGTCCCCGCAGTGCCGAATTATAGTAGCCATTACATTCTGCTTTCTGGCTTTTTTTCCAGGTTGCACGAACCCCCAATCACAATTCGAGGCCGGTGCTCACTCCATCGATATCACTCCCGAGAAACTGCCCGCCATTCGCAATGGTGGATTTACCCAGCAAACGTTTGACAAGGTTCACGACCCGTTACACGCCCGCTGCTTCGTTTTTAGATCCGGAAACGAGACCGTTGCCATAGCCGTGGTTGATTCCTGCATGATTCCCAGAGACGTATGCAACCAAGCAAAAGCGCTAGCCAGTGAGCAAACGGGTATCCCGGTCAATCGTATCCTCATTGCTTCCACGCACACTCACAGTGCGCCAAGCGTCATGGATCTCTGTCTTGGTACCAGCAGTGATCCCAATTACGAGAAATTTTTACCTCCCAAAATCGCTGAGGGTATTACAGCCGCTTTTGAAGACCTCGAGCCCGCTCGGATTGGATGGACGGTTGTCGATGCACCGGATCATACCCATAACCGGCGTTGGCTGAAACATCCTGATCATTATGGCACCGATCCATTTGGAGAAGAGACAGTACGCGCCATGATGCATCCGGGGTATCAGAATCCGGACTACATCGGTGAAGCCGGTCCGGTCGATTCCGGTCTATCTCTGCTTGGTATCATCTCTGAAGATGGAAGTCGGCCCATCGGTCTTCTAGCCAACTATTCGATGCATTACTTCGGAGTAGGGGGCGGTTTTTCTGCCGACTATTATGGCAAGTTTTGTGAACTCATCGAAAATCAGATCGCACCTCAGGATTCCGGAAAGGCACCATTCGTTGCCGCGATGTCTCAGGGTACATCGGGTGATCTTCACTGGATGGATTATTCAGAGCCTAAGAAAGAGAATTACGGGATCGACCAGTACACGGCAGAACTCTCGGATATTGCGTTTAGTGCGTACCAGGAAATCGACTACGAAGAAAGTACGTCGGACTTGTCCATGGCGGAAACCACCATCACACTCAATCGTCGTCTCGCTGGCGAGGAACGTATTGCCTGGGCTGAGGATCTAAATGCTAAACGCGGTGATCGTCGACCTAAGGATCGTCCTGAAGTTTATGCTGAGCAGGTCACCTGGTTTCTGGACCATCCTCAGGAAGATCTGATTCTTCAGGCGGTCCGTATAGGGGACTTGGCTATCACGGCCATGCCGAATGAAGTCTACGGAATCACTGGCCTTAAACTCAAAGCGCAGAGCCCGTTTAAAACAACTTTCAATATGGAGCTCGCCAACGGTGCGGCCGGATACATTCCTCCTCCCGAACAACACTACCTGGGAGGTTATACCACCTGGCCCGCTCGCACTGCCGGACTGGAACCCGATGCCGAGCCGGTGATCGTCGATACTCTGCTCGGATTGCTGGAAGAACTCTCAGGGCAGAAGCGCAAACCACTCACCACTGATTTATACAACGATCAACAGCGTGAGGCGATTGAAAAGGCCAAAGCCGAGGACAATAACCGTGCCAACCGTGGGCTGGAGCACTGACATGAACAAGATCTCTCCATTCGTGTCTCACTCGCCAATTAGTAGGTAAGTCGAGC
>CALGUT010000586.1 GCA_937920335.1 uncultured Opitutales bacterium | reverse complement strand
TGTTGATTTACCTGATTTCCTGCGTAGATATCCGCCAGTTCTGTTCTTAAGCTCTGTTCTTCACCGAGGAGTTGTGCCCGGGTTTGGTTCTTTTGAAACTCGGATTCGAGAGCAATTTGAAACGACTTATAGTTAAGTTCGTTTTGCGATTGTACTCGGAGGGCAAACTGCTCAGCTTCCCAGCTGTATAAGAGTTTAAGAACAGCTATTATGCTAATTCCTGCGAATATAGCGGCACTGATAAGTAGATTTCGTGTGGATACTCTGTTGAGCATTAAATGGTTGATTGAATGATTGTCCGAGAAGCAGAACTAACCTTGTCGCTAATCCTTCTTCGCGGACGGATACCCACACACCTAAAGCCCCGTTGTTTCAGGTTTTTAAATATTTTATACAAAGAATTCTAATCCTTTTACCAGCTAGGTATTAGAAGAAATGATTCCAATGTTTTCGTTGGGATAGGTCCTCTTACCGATTACTCGGGAGAGTGCCTTTCCTCGATGAGCTTATTGGCTATCGATTATGTCCAGGTATTGCCTGGTTTCGAGGTAGCCTCCAGGACGATTTCTCAGGTCCCAAATTTGTTTGTGTGCGGCTATAAGAGTAACCGCATTCTTTGAAAGCTCCGGCTGGGCATGGCCAAAAATAGCCAGACCCCTGAGACATGCGTGCCTCAGCATACCGATAACCCAATTAAACTCACTTCCTAGCAGTGGATCGGTTGGGCTTGTTTTCGAAAGGGTTTCCAATCGATCGGTGTACCTGTCTGCTAATTTCAACGTCTCTATGAGTTTATCGATGTTGATATCGTCTCGGGCCTTGAGATCACTCGCATTATCCTGAAGGAGTTTGTAAAGGATCGAGTTGTTGTGGATGTAGGTATTGAACAGTCGATCAAGATTACCGGTATCGAGGAGCAGTTGCCCCCAGCCGGGAGCTTTAAAAACAAATCGGTCTAACGCCTGATCCAAAGGAAAGGTATCCTCAACGTGCCAGGCGCTGGCTGCACCCAATGCAAGTCCCGGAAAACTTGATAGGAGGGGTTGCAAGTGCCCGTTGTCTCCCCAGTCGGTTACCATAAATCCGATCGCTCCGTTTGTTTTTCCCGAGGCCGCAGCTGATTGGATGTTGAGGGTCATATTCTCGGTTCGACCTCCTATGCTGTTCCAGGATGAAGTTCCGGGACAAACGTAGTAGGCCACTCCCGAGCTGTTCAACAGGGCCGTTTCTTTTTCAAAAGGATGGATCGCCGCATAGCCCCAATCAAGGGCTACGCAATCGTCAGGGATTTGGTCAATGAGGTCCGGATACTTTACGATAATATCTGCCCAGAATTGCATGGATTTGCCGTTACTTTTGCAGATGTGATGAATCTTCTTGAGGTAGTCGAGGTAGACAACGCCGCGGCCCTTGGCTTCGACGGTTTGTTTACTTCTTCCGTAACCTAGGTCTATAGTCTCATCGCAACCTACGTTTACGCGATCGCTGTCGAAGTGGGATATCATCTGTTTGATAATATCCTCAGCGAGTACTATGGAACGTGGATCGGTGGCACATAGGCCTTGAGGCTGCTCTCGGTAGTCGAGGTCGGTAGGCCCACCGTCAGGTTGTTCCGCTAAGGGTCGGTAGCGATCGTGGATTAACCATCGAGTCATATGCCCAAAGCAGTTGAGATTTGGCACAAGCTCGATAAACCGTTCCTGACAGTAGGTATCCAAGCTCCGGATATCTTCTGGAGTAAGAGGAGAGGCGTCCTTCCAAACTTCGTGGTGACCTTTGAAGGCGAACGCGTGTTCGATGTAGAGCTGCAGCTCGTTGATCTTCCATTCCGCCAAATGATCAATCAACTCGTAGAGCGTTTTTAGGGTTGGAACCTTATTTCTGGATATATCGAGCATGACCCCTCGGTTTTCGAAATCGGGATAATCTTCGATCTTACACTGAGGAAGCTGAGCTCCCGATGACTGTGCCAGTTGCTTGAGCGTGCGCAGACCGTAGTGCCAACCGTAATCGGATGAGGCTGAGATAACTATGCGATCGTTTTCAACATTGATCCGATAGCTGCCACGGTGCGACAGGAAATTCGATCTGTCTAACTGGATAATCTCCGGTAAGCGGCCAAGCTGTGCCCGGGTTGGCTCCAGCTTTAGGCAATAGTCGGCTGGAATCGACGATTCGTGGCCGCAGAGTTCAAACTTCCTTGGAGAGGGCAGAAAAACGAAAGCCTCTGAGTCTTGGGTCATTCGACCTCGATCTTGACGGCGGCCTGTTTTCCAAGAGTGAGCGTTTTTCCGGTAGCCGTTTTAACTTCTATGGCATTGGCTGCATCGTCCCTATTTAAGATTTGAACGGAATTGCCGGGTACCAGGCCATTTTTTTCCGCAAATTGGAGGAAGATCGCCTCTTGATCTACAATGCGTGCGACTTTGGTTTCGGTTCCAGCGTCGCAGTTAACCAAGCTTTGTAAGTTTCTCTCCTGAAAGTGTCCGGAGTGAGAGGGAATGGGATCCCCGTGCGGATCGTATTGAGGGTGTCCGAGGAGATCGTCTATGCGTTCCAACACGCGGTCCGAAATCACATGCTCGAGGTGTTCGGCTTCTTCATGGATTTCTGACCAATCCATTTTTAAGATTTCGACGAGGAAAAGTTCCACGAGTCTATGACGCCGCAATACATGGAGTGCGAGTGCCTGCCCTTGTTTGGTAAGCTTGGTGCCGACTCTAGGTTCGTAGTCAACGAGTCCCGCTTCGCAAAGCGATTTCACCATGGTGGTCGCGGTTCCGGGTACTACGCTGAGGCTTTGCGCGAGTCTCCCGATGGGGAGCATCTCATCTCCAATTTCCCGGCATTCGAGGTAAATCGCCTTGATGTAGTTTTCTACGGTACTGGTCGCCATTCCGATCTATTGGGAACTGCTGGCGACCGAGTCAAGGTAGGTCAGGACGTCTTCAGCTTGCTTCGAAGTCGATGCAGCTAGATCACGCCACACGAGTACACCATCTTTGAAAAGGAATGCCTGTCGGCTAGCGAATCCCAGTTTCTTGGGAACGCCAAATGCGTTGATCACCTCTGATTCTGAATCCGCTACCAGTGGGAAGGGGAGTGAGTACTTTTCTTTGAACGAAGTCTGAGATTTTATGCTGTCTTTGCTGACGCCGTAGATAGTGACTCCTTTTTCTAGAAGCACTTCATAGGAATCTCTTAAACTGCAAGCCTGCTTGGTGCAGCCAGGCGTATTTGCTTTTGGATAGAAATAAACTAGGGTAAAACCCTTAGTGTTTTCAGACGCGAGATTGATTGTCTGGCCTGAATCGAGAACTGCCTGAACCTTTGGTATGGGAGCTCCCAAATCAATAGTTTCAGCTTCTGAATTGTTAGAGAAAAACATGATGGTAGCTAGTATTGGTATGATAACTGATTTCATAGCTTAACGAGTCGTCTTAATCGTTAGGTTAGATTCTTAGGAAATACCACTGAATTGTGGTTAGATGAAAATGTTTCTTATGTCTTAAGGAAGAGTGCAGATGGGGGAATTGGTTGCAGAAATTCTATCCAAAATCCGTTTTTTTATTA
>CALGUT010000585.1 GCA_937920335.1 uncultured Opitutales bacterium | reverse complement strand
CCATTTCAAAAACTAAAGACTGAACTGATCCCGATAGCGATTGATCAAGAAAGTCTCACACATCAAATTACCTGCAACGATCAAGATTTGCTTATCTCAAGGCTAACATCTGCAAACCTGCCATGCGCTTCACCTTCGAATATCCAGTAATTTCTAACAATTATTCCACCAATGTGATAAAAACGAAGTGGTTTCCATCGCTTTTTCCCACCCTGGCATTCTATTGGAAGATCGGAAAAGTAGTCCTGAAGGCTGCGTCGCTCGCTAAGAAAGGCATATACACAGACGAAGAATGGTCAAAAAGTAGCTACCTAATATTCAAAGCTATTGAGGAAGTCGGCGGGCGCATATCAGTAGACAATCTAAGTCCGATTCTCAATAGCCCCGGACCAGCGGTCGTGATTGGGAATCACATGAGTACGCTGGAGACGTTTATCCTGCCGTTTTTAATTTGCCCCCACAAGAAAGTCACTTTTGTCATAAAAGAAAATCTAACTACCTATCCGGTATTTAAACACATAATGAATTCCAGAAACCCAGTCGTCGTTGGGCGAGACAATCCGAAGAAGGATTTTATGAATGTATTAAGCGAAGGAACTGATCGAATAACCAACGGTTACACGATCATCGTTTTCCCTCAAACAACACGGATGGATAAATTTGACAGAACACAATTTAACTCAATTGGAGTAAAACTAGCCAAGAAGGCTGGCGTCCCAGTTGTCCCACTCGCGCTAAAAACCGATTTTTGGGGAAACGGAAACCTGATTAAGGATTTCGGAAAGATAACTCCTTCCAAGATAGTTAGATTCGACTTCGGCAGACCACTAGCAATTGAAGGGAACGGTAAAGGCCAACAAGAACTTATCGTCACGCATATTGAAAATTGCCTAAACGTGTGGAACGAGCCACACTGAGTAATTTCCACAAACTTCTCCTCCTATAATAACGTTCGTCTAAATAGATGCAAGAGACTCAAAATACAAACCTTCCAAAATGGCCATTCCTCGTCGGTGACGGAGCACTAATAATCCTAGCATGTTTCATCGTTATAAGTTCCCCAAAACCGATGACAGCCCTTACGATTTTTGCATGCGCTCTTAGCGTAACCCTAGGAATGCTAATATACATAACCCCATACGTTTTAGAACATCTTACACAGCAACAGTATATCAAACTTAAACAAGTAAAGGCAGAATCAAGCCTCCTCAGAGCCTCAGAAATGACAGAAGAGCTCCTGAAAAGAGCTGAAGACGCTCATGCAAACCTAACGAAATGCACCTTAATGGCGAAGCAGTTCCCAACAGTATTGGAAGAGAAAAGCGAGGAACTACTCGACGCTTTCGATCCTCATCGATTTAGCGTCAATATACAGGAACTCTCAGACGTAGCATCGAGACTAGAAGCGATTCCCTTTCAAAGTAAATCCAAAGTCGACAGTACTGATACCAAGACGCGAGAGAATGAAATCAATCAATCCCTAAAAAAGATCCTAACACGGCTCCAAGCTATCGAAGAAACAGTCAGAAAGGACAAAACTGTTTCAACTAAAATAGCGATAGCAGAATTGAAAGAACAGACCCCACAAAGCGACGAGGAACAAGATCCAAAAGGACCTACCATTTCAAGTATTCAAACAGCGATACTCCCTAAGAAAACTGAACTTGCGAAAGAAGCACCTGAAATCGAGTCGACTCCAGATGAAACGGAGAGTCTCAATCCCCCAGCACAGCCCACCGAAAAAGAAAGTGCATTAGCTGCTGAAACAAAAATTCAGGATAAAAAATCATCTGTTCAACTAAATGAGGACGGAGCGACCCGCCTACTCGTAGCTGCTTTCATCGGGATATCCAACAAACTTTATATCCGCGGTGATGGACCCGGATTAAGCTGGGATAGCGGAGTACCAATGGAACTCGTAGGCATAGGAAAATGGGAGTGGAAGACCTACGAGGCTAACTCTGCGATCAATTGCAAAGTTCTTATCAACGATGAGCAATGGACAGATTCAGAAGACATCGAAATACCGCCAGAAACAACCGTAGAGACGTCTGCATCCTTTTAAGCACAGAGCAGAGACGCCCCCAGATTTATCAATCGAGACTCAGGCGCTCAGTCCGTCAACGGCTGTTCAAGGGCAATTATTTGCAAATGGATTAGACGCCCATCCACTATCCAGACAGCGATCGTAATGGTTACTTTTGGGTCTTTGGAACCCCTCAAGGCAATGTCTATTTCGACTGGAAACCGGGATGTGGCCGCACAGTTGCTGAAAGTTTCCTCAAGGACTTTAGCGACAGACTGCTACAAAGCGACAGCTATGCCGTCTATGACAGCGCCGCCAGAGAAACCGACATTATCCGACTGCGTTGCTGGGCTCACGATCGCGGGAAGTTTTCAAAGCCCTCCAAGAAGAACAGTTGGAATCCGCATGTTACTTGTTACTCAACAATCGGCTTTATAGGAATGAAGCCTCATTATCGGAAGATGCCACAGAAATCCTGACAACCCGTCAGGAGCAAAGCCGTCCTATCATTGATGTGATATACCAACAGCTACAGGAAGATCGTCAGATTATCCGTGCCAGCACTCGCCTAGG
>CALGUT010000584.1 GCA_937920335.1 uncultured Opitutales bacterium | reverse complement strand
CGAGGCAACCCATATTTCGGTAACTGAGTTCGTAGATATCGAGGTGCTAAGAGCGGCTGCCGTTTGATCAGAGTAGCCCCTTTGTTGTTTCAATCAGAAAATTACCATCTAATCAGATCCCATTACTTATGAGCCTAAGCAGCAGACTCTCTTTCGTACGTTCTATTCACGTGTTTAACCTTGCAGTCCTTCTCAATATTATGACTCACCTGTCCGCACAAGAAGATCCCTTCCAGTGGATGGAAGAGGTCGAAAACGAAAAGGCGCTCGCGTGGGCCAAGGAACAGAGTGACGAAGCCACGTCGACCTTCGAGGCGGTTCCGGAGTTTGAAACGATTCATGAAAAAGTCCAGGAGATCTACAATTCACAGGATCGTATCCCGAGTCCGGTGATTCGCGACCAATGGATCTATAATTTCTGGCAGGATGAAACGCATGTGAGAGGAATCTGGCGACGTACCAGCTTGGACGAATACATGAAAGAAGATCCAAACTGGGAGACGGTCCTCGATATCGATGCACTAGCGGAAGCGGAAGAAGAAAATTGGGTCTGGGACGGAGCTAGTTTCCTGGAGCCTGAATACCGCCTGTGCATGATTGGCCTATCACGTGGAGGTGCAGACGCTGCCGTTGAACGAGAGTTCGATGTGGTAACAAAAGCGTTCGTTGAGGGCGGGTTTTTCGTTCCAGAATCAAAAGCCAACGTATCCTGGAAGGACGAGAATACCCTGTGGATTGGAACCGACTTCGGCGAAGGATCTCTGACCGACTCCGGCTATCCGCGTATTGCCAAAGAATGGAAACGCGGCAAGCCACTTGAGTCAGCCAAAACGGTTTTCGAAGGCGAAGCTGCTGACGTCTCTATCAGCGCATATTCGTCATTTTCCCCTGAAGGACGGTATGATATCGTCCATGTGTCACCCGCTTTCTTCCGAGGCCGTGATTACTTCGTTCTCGATGACCGACTAGTAAAACTCGAGATCCCTGAAGACGCACGCTTCAACGGTTTCTTCAAAGAACAGATGCTACTGACGCTTCGTTCGGATTGGACCTTAGCTGAAACGACCTACCCACAGGGAGCGTTGCTCTCGATAGATCTCGATCAATTTCTTCAGGGAAACAGAGCATTCGATATATTATTCGAACCGGAAGAGCGGGTCACACTTGACGATGTCAGCGCGACTGCCAACTACCTGCTCTATTCAACATTAGATAATGTTCGTGGAAAACTCTATCGACTCAGCATGGACGACGACGGTTGGAGTCGCGGAGAGATTCAATTACCTGGAATTGGGACCGTTAATATCGGAAGCACCAGTGACTCCACCGACGATTTCTTTTTCAGCTACACAGACTTTCTCACGCCCTCGAGCTTATACCTCGTCCGCAGCAACGAAGCCCCGAAGCAAATCAAGTCCTCACCGGCGTGGTTCGATACAGAGGGCATGAAAGTGGTCCAAAATGAAGCGATCTCAAAAGACGGAACCCGCATCCCCTACTTCTTATTTACCCCCAAGGGATTCAAGACAGACGGAAAAAGTCCGACTCTGATATCTGCCTACGGTGGTTTTGAAATCTCAAGACTCGCCCAATACTCAGGGACCACTGGGACCGCCTGGGTAGAACGCGGCGGTGTTTACGTATTAGCCAACATACGCGGAGGTGGTGAATTTGGACCTAAATGGCACCAAGCTGCTCTTCGAGAAAAACGCCAAACCAACTTCGATGACCTCATCGCTGTCGCCGAGGACCTGGTGAAACGCAAGATCACTTCCCCCGAACACCTCGGCATTCAAGGCGGATCGCAAGGTGGATTGTTAGTCGGTGGGGCCCTTACCCAACGGCCCGACCTATTCAATGCCGTTGTATGCGCCGTTCCCCTACTAGACATGAAACGCTACAACAAGCTTCTAGCAGGAGCGAGCTGGATGGCTGAGTAT
>CALGUT010000583.1 GCA_937920335.1 uncultured Opitutales bacterium | reverse complement strand
CCGAGACTAAATAAGCGTAGTACCTACCAATGAAGCCCCTTTTACCTTTAGATTCAAAGAACTCTATAGGAAATATGGATGTTAGGGATTGATATATTGCTTCCCAAAAAACTACTTCAACTTAGCCAACTCCCGCGTGCGCTTGATCGTTTGATCGAGACCGGCCGATTTATCGTTCACTGAGTTTTTCGGGAGCTCGGGGACTGCGTCTTGCGGAATCGACTTCTTTAAATGTTCAATCACTTTCGGAGCCATCGGATGCTTCGCGAAGATCAAGTTCGTGTGCTCCAATGGATCGGCCTTGAGATCATAGAGCTCATTCGTGCCGTCAAGTCGCTGGATGTAATGCCAATCCTCATACACGACCGAATGATTCCCAAACCCACCGGTAGTAACCGTCGGATAAGGCCAATTCTGCTTAGGGTCTTCCAAAAGAGCTGCGATACTTCGTCCATCTATAGCCTCACGCATTGGTAGTCCACAGAGCTCCACGAGCGTCGGATGTAGGTCTAACAAGTTCACTGCATGCAAGCAGTCTTCCCTTTCTGTCATGCCTGGCAGACGAATCAGCATAGGCGCTCGTGTTGCCTCCGCCCACAATGTACCCTTACGATAGCGAAGCTTCTCTCCCAAATGCCAACCGTGATCGCCCCACAACACAACGATCGTATTCTCTCGATGGGGACTTTTCTCGAGACCCTCTAAAATAACTCCTACACAATCATCCGCAAATGAGCTGCTTGCCATATACGCACGGGTCGCTCGCTTGAACATCTCCTCGCTTTGGGTCGACCACAGATAATCAAGGGACGGCGAAAAAGCGGGGTTCCCGTTCTTATCGAGGACATCGTCGAAGTCATTTTTATCCACCCACGATGGGAGTCACTACGTCCTCTAGCGGATAACGGTCAAAATACTCTTGAGGCACATACCAGGGTAAATGAGGTTTCGAAATACCCACGGCCAGAAAGAACGGTTTCTCGCTCGGTTGTTGCAATACCTCTGCAGCCCATTGAGCGGTCTTGTAATCAGACATTTCCTCTTTTCCTCCAACGGTCGGACCCCAGCCGAATTCACTTCCACGTGGGTCTGAGTAAGGAGCGTCTTTCACCTTCTTGCCGCCGAAAATGCCCTGCCTCCGTGAATAGTATTTCGTTTTGTCCACCGGGGTTCCGCCAGAGCCAGGCACGTATACATCCCAAGCCCACTGGCCACGATCCGTTCCGTTTTCAGTGCTGTGGGCGTGGTAGATCTTTCCCCTTGTGATCGTAAGATAACCGTTCTTGGAAAAATATTCAGGCAACGTTGCATACTCCTGAACCAGCGTAGACTTCAACATGTTGTTACTGTTTCCGTAGGCTCCGGTCCGATCCGGCATAAAACCAGACATCATCGCTGACCTCGAAGGGCCACACACCGGGCCAGCACACTGCGTGTTCTGAAACACCACCGATCCCGACTCAGCCAAGCGATCGATATGCGGCGTCAGCATCTCCGGGTTACCGCTGAACGGTCCTGCCCAATCGTTCAAATCGTCAATCGAGATGAAGAGGACATTTGGTTGTGATGATTGACCATTCGCCGGAGAGATACCCGTCGTCATTAAGCCAAGAAAAAGAAGAAGAGAAATGCGCATAAGTAATTTGGGGTTTGGAACATAAAAGAGGTGGGGAATCCAATGATTCTCCCACCTCCAGTCATTAATAAATATTCGGTTCGATCAACGAGTATACTCACCATTAACCATTCGCCAGATCCCAGCAGGATTTCCATCCTTGAGCTCGTCGGGCAGCAACGACTGCGGGCTACTTTGGTAAGCCACTAAGCGTATAAACCGCTCGATAGCATAAGTTCCCACGGAAGTACTTTTACCGTCTGACGTCGCCGGAAACGGACCTCCATGCACCATTGAAGGGCACACTTCTACTCCGGTGGGAAATCCGTTATACACAATCCGACCGACCTTACGTTCAAGAATAGCGATCAAATCAGCATAGTCTTCGAAGTCTTTATCGGTACCATGAACCGTAGCCGTCAGCTGACCTTCCAGATCCTCGGCAACCGCCATCAGATCTTGCTTTGTTTTCCAGCGAACCAAAGTCGTCTCGGGGCCAAAGATCTCTTTACCCAAAGATTCATCTTCAAGAAAGGTATCCGCAGTCACTTCAAAAACGGCTGCCGCACCGGGACATCCACCCGACTCAGTAGCATTTTCAACGAGCGTCTTCACTTTCTCGTTTTCGCCACGCTTAGATAAGCCGGACGTGTATGCCTTATGAATCGTGGGATTGAGCATAGTCGCCGTAGGAGCATCGCGCATGGCGCCTACAAAGCTTTCAACAATTTCGTTACCCGTTTGAGAGTCCTCAACCAACGCAATGCCCGGATTCGTGCAAAATTGCCCAACACCCATCGTTGCCGAAACCTGTAACCCGGCCGCAAGTTCTGCCGCATTCTCTGCAGCTGCTCCTGGCAAGATAAACAACGGATTCACACTCCCCATTTCAGCAAACACTGGAATCGGCTGCGGCCGTTCCGAAGCGAGTCTCATCAGGGCCAATCCACCAGCCGTCGATCCGGTAAAACCAACTGCCTGTATGGACGGATGTGTCACCAACGCTGCACCAACTACTCGGCCACTACCGTGCAAGAGGCTAAATGTCCCAACCGGCATGCCTGTCTCTTCGATCGCGGCAAGAATCGCTTGCCCCACCAGCTCGGACGTTCCGGGATGGGAGGAGTGAGCCTTCACGATGACAGAACACCCCGAAGCCAAGGCAGACGCCGTATCGCCACCCGCCACGGAAAATGCCAAAGGAAAATTACTCGCTGCAAAAACAGCCACGGGTCCCAACGGACGTTTCATGGAACGGATATCCGGTTTCGGAAGCGGCTGGCGATCTGGAAGAGCGGTATCGATCCGCGCTTCAACCCAGGATCCTTCTTCGGCGACCGTTGCAAATAAACGCAACTGGCCCGTCGTTCTTCCAGTTTCACCTTTGATACGACCTTCCGGAAGCCCCGTTTCCACCATCGCACGCTGAGTCAGCGTATCCCCGAGTGCTTCGATATGATTGGCAATGGCTCTCAGAAATGCTGCACGCTCTGCGCCCGACTTTCTGCTATATTTCAGAAATGCAGATTGGGCCTTATCAGCCGCACGATTGGTTTCGTCTGCAGTGGCTGCGTAAAAGGAAGGTTCGATCTCCTGTGCCGTCGAAGGATCGATCGCCTTGAAGGAAGAGTCGGTTTGAGCACCGGTTGAGGAACCGATTAGAGATAATCCGTTAATTTGCATAATGACTAAGTGTGGGGATTGAAAACTAACTTACAACAGGAACTCCCAGGTCAGCGTGATTTATTCCGGTCTTCGATATCACGGCTTCAGGCAGTTCACGCTGAATAAGGTCATACACCAATTTACTGCGGCGAACCCGCTCACAACTGAGGTTCAGCGCAAGCGATTCGATGTGTTTTCCACTGGGATAGATGTCCGGTGAATTCCGCAGTCCGAGCTTTACGTAAATAGGAGCCGCAAATTTGATCATATCCGGCGTCTCGAAATGACGAACAAAGCCACCGATACCATCCGGCGCTTCGATATAGATATCCAACGGAGCCGTTACCACTTGGCGAATCGAACTCAATTGAGCGACTGAAAGATCCGTTGAAACATTCACCGTATCGGAACCCAAGTCTTCCATCAGCTTTGCTGATGCAGGGTTGGCCGGCATAATCACGGCGGAAGACTTTATGATTAAATCTGATGGCAAGTCTCCCCCAGCCCGAAGATCGCTCACGATCTTGATAAGCCCGACGTCCGCCAGCAGGAAACTACGTATTCCCAGGTCAACCGCACGAAATACGTCATCCAAGCTGTAGCGAAGCTGATCTGCACCACGAACCTGCCATTGAATAAATTTCCCCGCAGGTGCATTCCAGGCACCTCCAATATCAAATCCCGCGCGCGGCGTCGTAAACAAGCATACTTCAATATTTCGATCTGCACCGATCGCAGCCATCTCACGTATGTCATCATCACTGAGCATCTGAATACCACTACCCTGACTCACCCGATGGACCGGACAATTCAGCTTTCTGCTTCATCGAGCACCGTTCGAAACGCAACGGGTCCTTCAGTACTCGGAATTTCAATACGGTATTGAGCTCCATCCTTGAATGTGGACGTAGATGGAGTAATCGCATCAACGAAAGGGAGGTTGAGCTTTTTAAGTGCGTCTTCAGAAGACTTCATGATGGGCTTAATCAGGGGTCGGTACTAACGGATTTTGGTTTATTTTCCTTACGATTCGGATGACCGGAGAGTCAGTCCCTTCACCGCGGGGAAGAACTGAGGATAATTTAGATTTCGAAAACCTCGATCAAGCTCTTTTACCCACCTACGGTAGACGGGGATATACTTTTCTCGCTGCAAAGCGCGCCCATACTGAAGATACCCTTCCGTAACTCAAAGTTCTTTACAGTAATGCCATCGCTCACAAACCCATGATCTAACTGTTACAGGTAGTGCCCCTTTGCGCTAAAGTCACATTCGAGACTAACGGATCAACCCTAAAACCGAGGGATTAGCACGGGTGTCTCCTTCTTATATCTTTCGTAGTCTTCTTGACCACCCCAAGTCTCATCTGCTCGTTTTTCTAGCATGGGAACTCCACTTATTTTAGTTAGAAGAAGAGTCACGAATACTGGCGATATAAGAGTGGCATACTGCCAGCCTTGCAGAACCGGAAATGCGATTATAGCCACACCCACCCAAAGAACAATTTCACCGAAATAGTTCGGGTGACGAGACTTCGACCACAACCCGGTTTTAATAAACTTTCCCTTGTTAGCGGAATTGGCCTTGAAGGCTGACTTTTGAGCATCAGCAGCAGCCTCCATCCCGAAGCCGATGACCCAGATTATCAATCCCACAAGGGTATACCATCCCAGCTCTCGTTTGAGAGGGGTTGTGATAGCAGCTAACGCTGCCGCCAACGTGAATGTCACCCACAATCCCTGAAGTGTCCATGCAAGGAGAAACCGAATAAAAGACGTCTTGATAGTGTCGAAACGTCCATCCTTACCGGCCTTGTGAATGCGCCTGAACAAGAATCCTCCCAGGCGTATCGCCCAAATAGAAATCAGTGTAGCCAGCAAGATGGAACGGCTATCAATCACCGGACTGAAATACACCGCTGTGATTGCAACCGTCAAATAAGTGGCACCCCCCGTAAGATCATAGTATTTCTCTGTTCGTTTCAGATAAGAAGGCACGAAGACAATCCACTGAATAACGAACGCTAAACAAACCCCGAAGGCATAGACCGGTAAGCCCCAAACGCGGGAATAACCCACACTTCCCGCAGCGGCGAAACCGATGCCAATGATGATCACAATGGGCATTGAAATGAGAGCAATACGTTCGTCTTTGGTCATAAGATTCGAAAACCAGTAATTAATTCGCTTTAGAAAGACACGCAAACACCTCCATGACTTTCTCGCCAATCAAGGTAGTTTGATGACCTTCAGAGAGGACGCCTGGTCATTCCAGCCACCCGGGACGCGTCGAAGGCTGGTTTGGTCTTTTTCAAAGGTTTTTGAGTCCCCTCTAAAATTCGAATCTTTGAACAGAACGACCTGGAAGCCATCCTCTACCATGATAGAAGATGCTTCATCATTCCACTGCCATTCTTTCAGGTTATGCAGCACCTGCCCTTCGTAGAGCTTAAAATATCCGCCAGAGAAATTATCGTCTTCGTATAACGTACCCGCATAAGCCTTACGTCTTCCGCCCCGATTCCCTCCCCCACCTTCTCTTTCAAACTCAATCGAAGATATAGCGTTATTCCAGTTTCGATAATTACCTCGGGAGCTGTTCAATTCATTCAAATCATTGATCGATTCCTCGATTAGCAAGGGGTCTCCCTGAAAGTCAGCATCCGGGTACAGCAGAACCGAGTAAGACCCCTCCACATATATCGACGATATTTTGTCATTCCAATTTCGATAGGCTTTATGGAGTTGATTCAGGCTTGGAGCGGGCTCCGAATCTTCAAACACGTAGGAGTAGCCTTCAAAATTAGGCTCCGAGTAAATGACGACTCCACCTTGCCCCCCTAGCCGAGGTCGGTCGATCACAGGGGATCCCCTCGGAGGGTAATTTTCATCCTCCCTGTAAGTGGCTCTGAGAGAATTTATCCGACCCGCCCAGTTTTGCCGTGAGGGCGGCAAATTCAGCAAGTCTGGAGAGCTTTGGGAAAGTGTCGTTGATTGGCCTCTGAAATTACTATTCGTCCATAGCTCAAGCACGATGTCTCCCCGTAGTTCAATGGAACGGATGGATTCGAACTGAAATGACATCAGCCCATTATCCAAGTCTGATTTCCTTGCCGCTTCTTCGCCCGAAAACAGTCGGTAGGAGTCCCCCGAGTAATCTTCTTCCCCATAGAGAATGGCATACCCGTCATGATTTCCATCATGAGCCACAACACTCATACTTAGAAAACTGACCCCGACTAACAGCTTAAGAAAATAGGTATTTAAGAAATGCTTCATTCATTCAAGTGCGTTAACATTAACAAGTAGCCACTCATCAAGGGTTCCAAGTGCCAAGCGGATCAAAGATTGCAGGTTTCAGCTGGCCTTGCCACTTCTCCAATCTCTTTAGTAGATCTTCTGCCGTTTCAGTTTCCTCCTGCCCCAGATTCTTGGTTTCACTCTTGTCTCCAGAAAGATCATACAGCTCGATGGCCGCTTCCTTTTCAAGCATGACTAATTTGTCGTCGCCATATCTCACTGCGCTATGACCCTTGTCGAACATCTGCCAGAACAGAACATCATGCGGCGCTCCTTGTTTCTTTCCTGTTAAGAATGGCATTAAGCTTACCCCGTCTATTGGACGGTCAGCTGAGATTTCGACACCGGTCAAATCGACCATCGTTCCTAGAATATCCATTGAGCTCACGGGATGGTCAAAATCGATACCCGCCGGTATCTTACCCGACCAACGAAAGGCAAATGGCACCCGCATGCCCCCTTCATAAATGGTCCCTTTCGTCGCTCGGAGCGGTTCGTTTATCGAACCATTGTTGGAAGCACCGCCGTTGTCAGAGAGGAAGAACACGAGCGTGTTGTCTGCGAGGTTCAGCTCATCCAATGTGTCGAGCACCCTTCCTACTCCATCATCAACCGCGCTGACCATAGCAGCGTAGGTCCGACGCAGTGGATCTTCGATCGTGGCAAAACGATCCAGGTATTTCTTAGACGCCTGCATGGGAGTATGTGGCGCGTTATAGGCGAGGTAGAGAAAGAACGGTTTCGTTTGATTTCTCACAATAAAATCGACCGCTTCATTAGACAGCTCATCAGTGAGATACTCATCCGTTTCGATTCGCGTTTCATTGCGCAGTAACTTGGTATTGTACCAAGCACCGGCCCGATCGACCGATTCAATATCTGGTATCGTCAAATCCTCTGGAAAGTAGCGATGGCCGCCGGCCACAAATCCATAGAACTCGTGGAACCCCCGTCTATTTGGTCGAAACTTCGGATGGGTACCCAAGTGCCATTTCCCTATAACGCCACTATGATAGCCAACCTTTCTTAGAATTTCGGCCATATTCTCTTCTTCCAAAGGCAGTCCCGCCACCGGGTCGAATGGATTAAGCGTCGGGTTTCTGCGGTAACCAAACCGTCCCTGGTACCGCCCCGTTATCAAGCCAGCTCGACTCGGTGAACAAACCGGATAAGTCACATAACCATTCGTAAAGCGAACCCCTTCGTAAGCGATACGATCGATATTCGGCGTCGGAATATCTTCACAACCATTGAACCCGACATCTGCGTACCCTTGGTCGTCGGTTAAAATTAGAACCAGGTTGGGTAGCGGGTTTTTCGCTGTGGTGACCATCGGACACAGTCCAACGAATATTAAAGTTATAAAAAACGTAAGACGGCAGAATGAGCTCATTGGTCGAA
>CALGUT010000582.1 GCA_937920335.1 uncultured Opitutales bacterium | reverse complement strand
CTTTTTCAGTAATTTGTAAATGTCTTAGTTTTTCCAACGCATCGGAAGCGTTTGAGACCAGCTCGCGGACAAAGATCTCTTTGTTAGTGTAAAGAGAGTGAATTACGATGTCCAAAAGTTGCTTAACCTCTGCTTGGAACTCATGTTTTTCAGGTGTTTTTGCACTCATATTATAAACGGTCTTTAAGATAGTTTTGTCGGTGTAAGAAATTTGAAACCGGAGGTTCTATAAGCGTGAGTCGACAAAAATCAAGATCCGCTGAAAACTCTTTTAGAAAACGACGGTTTTAATTTGGGTTGTTTTTCAATCTTAGGTCTCCCTAAATACCGACCATGCCGATGATTACGTCTAATAACTCTCCCCTAAAACGTCTTTTGAATGACGTTGGACCTGTCGATCAGGTTGCCATTGAGGAGCGGGTGGCGAAATTTGCGACACGGAGTATTAAGAAAGCCAGTAAACTGCAGGGTCTCAATCTCGCCGTATCCATGGTTGATTTAACGACCCTCGAAGGAAGCGACACGCCGGGAAAAGTAGCGTCGCTTTGTCAGAAGGCGCAGCACCCGGATCCCGAACTTACGACGCCTCAAGTTGCTGCAGTGTGTGTGTATCCTTTCATGGTCAAGCATGCTCGAGCATGCCTAGGTGACTCGAACGTCCGTATTGCTTCGGTTGCGACTGGTTTCCCAGCGGGGCAAGTGCCTTTGAGGACTCGCATTCAGGAGGTTAAGCAGGCCGTCAAAGATGGTGCCGATGAAATTGATATGGTTATTCAGCGTGGACTCTTCCTCGCTGGAAATATTCAAGCGGTACAGGATGAAATTTCTGCTGTCGTGGAAGCTTGTGGAGACGCCAGGCTGAAGGTAATTCTGGAAGTTAGCGAGTTGGAGTCCTACGATAAGATTCGTGCGGCTTCTTTTTTGGCGATGCAGGTAATTCGTCCGGGAGATTTCATCAAGACAAGCACCGGTAAGACCTCAGGAAACGCGACGCTGGCGAATAATCAGGTTATGTTGGAAGCGATACGGGATTTTTACCTGTCGACTGGCACCTCGATTTCGATGAAGCCGGCGGGGGGAATCAAAAACTCTAAACAGGCGCTTCAGTATCTTGTCGCCGTAAAGGAAACCTTGGGTGACGCGTGGTTGATTCCTGAGCGCTATCGTTTCGGAGCTAGCTCGCTCCTGAATGACTTGCTTATGCAGCTCCGTAAACAACAAGAGGGGGTTTACCAGGCACCTTGGAAATTTAGCGACGCGAGCTCTGGTTATTAGTCGATCCGTTATTTATATTATGCCAGCTAAGAGAAAATCTTCCTCCCGTAACTCCGCACCCGAACTCCTGTTCGGAGATCTCTGGGAGTTTGATCCAGCGCCTGAATCTGCAGCTCCGAATTTAAAGGATACCTATTCTTTGTTTATCGGAGGCAAAGAGGTAGCCCCTCGTAGCAGAAACTATTTTGAATCGGTGAATCCTGCTACCGAGAAAGCGCTCACCAGGATTCCGGCAGCAGGAAAGGCGGATATCGGTGCTGCGTTTACCGCGGCTGAATCTGGTTATCAGAATTATTGGTCCAAGCTCTCTGGAAAGGAACGAGGAAAATATCTGTATCGGATAGCCCGCCTGTTACAAGATCGGTCACGAGAGTTCGCGGTCGCGGAATCGTTGGATGGTGGAAAGCCGATTAAAGAATCCCGCGATTTTGACCTTCCGATGGCTGCTGCCCATTTTTTCTATTACGCGGGTTGGGCTGATAAGCTCGAGTACGCACTGCCAGGCGCCTCTACAACGCCGTATGGAGTGGTCGGGCAAATAATCCCATGGAATTTTCCATTACTCATGCTTGCCTGGAAAATCGCACCGGCTTTGGCAGCGGGAAATTGTGTGGTTATCAAACCCGCCGAGACGACCTCAATCACTGCGCTAAAGTTTGCCGAGATCCTGCAAGAGGCGGAACTCCCTCCCGGGGTTGTTAATATCGTTTCGGGAGCAGGGGCTACTGGCCAATTGATCGTCGATCATCCGGCTGCCAAGAAAATTGCGTTCACGGGATCAACCGCTGTTGGAAAAGCAATTATGCGCAGCACAGCTGGGACCGGAAAGGGACTTACATTGGAGCTCGGAGGGAAGGCTGCTAACATCGTTTTTGATGATGCACCGATTGATCAAGCAGTTGAGGGCGTTGTAAACGGTATCTTCTTCAACCAAGGGCACGTTTGCTGTGCAGGAAGCCGTTTGCTGGTCCAGGAATCGATTGCGAAAGCGTTCGTTCAGAAACTTAAGGCCCGCATCGCGACTCTTAGAGTGGGAGATCCGCTCGACAAGAACACCGATATCGGTGCGATCAACTCCAAAGGACAACTCGATAAGATCACAGAACTCGTAGCCAGTGGAGTCAGTGAGGGTGCAGAGTTGTTTCAGAGTAAATGTTCGTTGCCAAAGCAGGGTTACTTTTTTCGGCCCTCCCTCTTCCAGGGCGTAACGCAAAGCCACCGCATAGCCCGCGAAGAAATATTTGGACCCGTGCTCAGCATCTTAACCTTTCGAACAGTTGGAGAGGCGATTGAGAAAGCCAACAACACTGCTTATGGCTTATCCGCTGGCGTCTGGACCGATAAAGGCTCCAAAATTTTGAAAATGAGCACCGCTCTCAAGGCCGGCGTGGTGTGGGCGAATACCTACAATAAATTCGATCCTACTTCCCCCTTTGGCGGATACAAAGAAAGCGGCTTTGGGCGTGAAGGTGGCAAGCAAGGTGTCGCTGATTACTTGAAAATTAATGCTTAGATTCATTTGTTATGCCTAGAATTTCCATTACCAAGACTCCCAAAGCTTACGTCGGAGGAAAATTTATCCGGTCAGAAAGCGGGCGAGTGTTTCCGCTAACGAATGCTAACGGAGAGTTCATTTGCAATATTCCCCAATGCACTCGCAAGGATACCCGGAATGCCGTTGAGGTCGCGGGTAAGGCGGGTGCTGGTTGGGCTAGTAAGACGGCTTACAATCGTGGGCAGATTCTTTACCGGCTCGGCGAAATGATGGAAGCCAGATCAGAGGAGCTTGCGCAGTCGATAGCGATCACGGGTGAGGTGAGCCTTAGCCAAGCCCGTGCAGAAGTGGCACTATCGATTGATCGCGTTGTGTATTATGCTGGCTGGACGGATAAATACGAGCAGGTGTTGGGAAATACGAATCCAGTAGCCGGACCTTTCTTTAACTTCTCGGTCACGGAGCCAGTGGGTGTGGTGAGCGTTTTCTGCTCGGATCATGCGCCCTTGCTCGGATTAATATCTCAAGTGCTCCCGATTATCACCTCTGGAAATTCGGTGGTGGTGTTAGCGTCATCTACCAATCCGTATCCAGCGATTTTGCTGGGAGAAATGCTCGCAACCTCAGATCTGCCGGGTGGTGTCCTAAATATATTGAGTGGTTACAAAGAAGAACTGCTGGATACGTTTGCGAGTCATGAGCACATTCGGGGCTCGGACCTGTGCGTCTCAGGAGATCTGGCCAAGCAGGCGGAAGTATTGGCCGCAGAAAGTGTAAAGCGTATTCATGTGCGTGAAAGTGATGTAGATTGGACGAAGGATACTGCTCAATCGCTGTATGCGATCAGAAACTTCCTTGAGTTTAAGACTACCTGGCACCCGATTGGAGCTTAGGTGGATGGTTAAATTGAGAAGCCAGATACCTCCATCTGAGCGAGGATTTCCTGCTTTTGAGGCATAGCCGGCGCAGTGCCTGATCGTGTGACTGAAAGCCCTCCAACGATTGCTCCGTAGCCAACTGCTTTCCGAATATCACCGCCCGTTTGTATCATACCAGATGCGAATCCACCGACAAAAGCATCGCCAGCACCTGTTGTGTCAACCACAGTTATGTTCGTGATCGGATCTACGAAGTAGAACGATTCCTCGGTCGAAACGAAACAGCCTTTGCTCCCTAAGGTTATGATAAATGTGGGGACTTTGAAGGAACGACATAGCTCGTGAAGTGCTTGCGGTTGCATTTCATTGATTGCGGTCTCATCGAACGTGCCGTGGGTCTCAGGGAATCGTGTATTCAATAGTTGCGAAAACTCCGTTTCATTTGGTATAAGGATGTCTACCGAGTTCAACATTTCGACGGGGAAGTCGTCACGCATGGGTGCCGGATTAAGTAGAGCAAGGACCCCGTTGGTTTTCGCGAATTGCAGAGCATGGTGGGTCGACTCCAGGTTGCTTTCGAGCTGGGTGACCACGATTCCGGCGTTCGATATCAGTGTTTCTGGCAAGTCCTCTGCCGATAGACGTCCATTTGCGCCGAGCGCCACCACGATTTCGTTCTCCCCGTGGTCGTTGACGAGAATGCCCGCCGTTCCGGTTGCGTGTTCTGGTTTTTCAAAGAGGTGAGAATCGATTCCTTCTGATTCATGAAAATCTCGAGCGACTTTCGCGAACGCGTCGTTACCAACCGCGCCGATAAAACGAGTCTTAACACCGGTGCGAGCGGCTGCAACTGCTTGGTTGGATCCTTTTCCACCTGGGCCTGTTTGAAAGTTGCCAATCAGGGTTTGTCCGGGCTTGGGAAACTCTGGTAATCTGAACGTTAGATCCTGCACATAACTACCGATAACAACGATGGAAGAAGACATGCACTCAGGCTGAAAATTGAATTCGTCGGAAGCGATCCCAAAAATGAGAGATTCTGCGGGAATCTGTCGTTTATCCTTGGCGAGACCGCCGAGTTTTTAAATGTTTTGATTCTCTGTTTAAGAAACCTAAGGTTTCCCAAAGCTGCCAGTATATGCATCCCAACTACCGTCCCAATATTCCTTACCCAGAAACTCCGGAGATCCTCCAGAATCGAAGTTTGTTTAAGACAGATTTGGAGCATTTGGATTCAGCTCAACTCAGTCAGGTCTATCATTGGATGTATTTGTCACGGCGAACCGATGATCGGTTAAGGGATTTGTTTCGGCAAGGTCTGGTTTATGGAACTTTGGCCGGCGGACAGGGTAACGAAGGCGCGGCCGCCCCAATCGCTCTGCTGTTGGACCGGACGCAAGACGTCGTTTGCTTTTCACACCGAAATCTCGCGGGCCACCTTATTTGGAGCGATCATCTGTGTGACCATCTGTGCCAGTATATTGCAAACGCTGGAAGTCCTACTATGGGGCGGGAGGGTAATGTACACCATGGCGACCCAATGACGCGAAGCTTGCCAATCATCAGCCACTTGGGGCCGATCCTATCCAGTGTTATGGGAAGTATCGATTCTCAACGCCGCCTAGGAAAGAACGCGATTGGGATAGGATTCTTTGGAGACGGAGCATCCAGTACCGGAGATATTCATGAGACCATGAATTTTGCGGCTGTTCTAAAGATCCCGATGGTATTTGTAATCGAGAACAACGAATACGCTTATTCAACTCCTGTTAGTGAACAATATCTCGGAGATTCTTTAGGTCAGCGTGCCGAGGTCTACGGTATGAATTACACCACATTGGATATTTCCGATACGGAAGAGCTCGTACAAGGGTTCAATAAGGTATTCACGGAAGTTCGTGAGTCTGGATTCCCGACAGTAGTTGAAGTAAAGACGCTTAGGCTGAGAGGTCATGCGGCGTATGATACCTGTGACTATCTATCTCAAGATGTGATTGACGCTTGGGATAAGCGGGATGCGAATCCAATTCTTCGAGCCCGATTGGTTGATGCGTTGGGTGAAGTGCAGATCCATGAAGCTGAAACTGTGATAGATGATTATTTGGAAGAGTGCATTAAAGTGTCTCTCGCTCAACCGTTGATTGATGATCAAGATCTCGCGAGCGCTGAGTTTTCCAATGCGAACCATGGGTTCAAGTGGGGAAAAGCCGGGCAAGTGTTCAAGAATGTTACGTTCGCGCAGGCGCTCAATGAAGCGCATCGTATGATTCTTAATGAATCGGAAGCGTCTATCGTTATGGGGCAGGATATCGCGACCTATGGTGGAGCCTTTAAAGTTACGGATAAGCTGTATGGCGAATTTGGCAGAGACCGTGTTATCAATACCCCGTTGGCCGAATCAGCGACGGTTGGTTATGGTATCGGGCTGGCCTTCAATGAACATCGTCCGATCGTAGAGTTTCAATTTGCAGACTTTGCTACCGATGCAACGACTCAAATTCTTTTGAATGCCGGGACGTTCTACTTCCGTTCTGGTGCTAATATTCCATTGGTCATGCGTTTTCCCTGTGGAGGAGGGTTGACCTTTGGCTCCTTCCATTCTCAGGAAATTGAAGCGATTTATATTCACTTCCCTGGATTGAAGGTTCTTTATCCGAGTACGGTGCAGGATGCATTCGATTGTATGCTGGCAGCTTATGATTCTGAGGACCCGGTTCTCTTGTTTGAGCACAAAGGGCTGTATCGTGGGATGCGCTCCGACGTAACCGTTAGTAATGAATACGAGCATGTTTGGCATCCCAGACTGGTTAGAGAGGGTAATTTTGCTACCATCGTTACTTACGGTCAATTGGTGGAAACTTGTCGGAAAGTATGCGATTATCTGGAGGAAGAATATGAGTATGAGCTCGAAGTCTATGATCTAAGAGCCTTAAAACCGATCGACCTGGAACCTATCCGCGAGTCGGTAAGGAAGACGGGACGCTTGATTGTGGTGCATGAAGCCCGCCGAAATGCCGGATTTGGAGGCGAAGTAGTTAGTCAGATCACAGAGGAGCTCTTTTTTGAAATGGAAGCTCCTCCGTTGAGAATCGGTGCGATGGATGTTCCGGTTCCTTTTGCTGCTCCTTTGGAAAAACAATATATGCCTACGCAAGAATCAATCACTCAGGACATCGTTAACTGGTTAGACAAATTGAGTTAATTGAATGTCTAAATCTGCCAGTAGTTTATGCGAGAGCTCAGTGGAGAATTGGGCTAAGATTCAAGCCTTGGTGCTTGATGTTGATGGAGTTCTTACGGATGGAACCATCTTTGTCGGTCCAGATGGGTTTGAACTGAAACGGTTTTCGATCATTGATGGACTGGGTATCGCTTGTTTGAAAAAACTGGGGATTACCTTAGCGGTCATCTCTGGTAGATTGTCTCCTGCGACTACTTCCAGAATGAATGAGCTAAGGTTCGATCATATTATTCAGGGGCGGAAGGACAAAGGAACCGCACTTAAAGAGTTGGCGGAGAAACTTCAGATTCACACTGAGCATGTGTGCTATATGGGGGATGATGAAATTGATATTCCGGCGCTGGAATTAGCTGGAATGGGTGTCGCTGTCGCGAACGCTGTGAGCAAAGCTCTTGCTGCGGCTGATTATGTAACGGAGAGTAGGGGCGGTCGCGGGGCCGTTCGCGAGGTGTGCGATCGAATCCTTGAAAGCCGGAACGAGAGTGTCTTATCTCTGTCTACCCAATGATGTTAAATAAACCAAATCGTCGAATTCTAGTTAAGGTGATCCTCTGCCTCGGCGTTTTCGCTTTGCCACTAGGTTTATTACTCAATTCCCAAATTCTGCCGGATGCGCCGATTGAGGGGGTTCGAGTTACTATGTTCAGTGATGAAGGTTTTCGGCAGTGGAATCTTAAGGGAAGTTCTGCTGCATATGGTGAAGTCGGGGAAGTATCTGTGACTGATTTGGACCTCGAGATTTTCCAAGGAGAGGACGGTAAGAGAATTGATATGCACATACTGGGAACGCGCGCTGTGTACGAATCTGAAGATAAATCCGTTTCTGGTGAGGGTGGAGTATTTGTGGACGGTGATTTTTACCAAATCGAAGGTGAGAGTTGGAACTATTCGCAGAACAGTCGCGTGGTGAAGGTTCGAGAGAACGTTAAAGTTGTAATCGAATATGAGTTGGAGTCTTTCTTAAAATGATCCGTAATATTATTATCTTTGTTTGGCTTTCAGGGGCCTTTGTATGCCTCGTGGCGCAGGAGTCTGAAGAGGCTGCTGATAGCCTCATGAATACGATTATCACCAGCGACTCTTTGGATATGGT
>CALGUT010000581.1 GCA_937920335.1 uncultured Opitutales bacterium | reverse complement strand
ACCAGATGTACGCGCGCTACGAAGTGCAGGAACCCGGTCTCGACCGCTGGTCTAGATTGGTGAACAAACCCTTCATCAATGGAGATTCTGCCTTCACGATGGTGACGGACACCATGCCCCGGCCCTACGGTCCGATTGCCGATAATCTGGAGCAACGTGCGGACTGGACTGAAGAATTCTTCCGCAAGGCCTTTGGCCGGCCTGATTTTGTCGGTTGGCATTATTGCGGCCTGATTGATGCATCTCAGAGGGTTGCCCGAAAGCAGGATCGGCAACATTCCGGATTGCTCGACGGGTATGGGGAGCCGTATCCAGATCTTGAAAAAGTTTTGAAAGCTTGTTCGGGGGATATGTACCGCATTGCCACAGCTTGAGAGGATCTTCTCCGTTTGAGTGACTAAACAGGCAAAATGAATCAGCCAATATTTTTCCATTTCTACTCTTCCTCTCGTGAACCGATTCCTGGTTAACCCAAGTCTCTTACGCTTTGGTCGCCCTAGTTGTGCGTAGGGGGGGCCGAATAGATTCTGATCCGATAGAATGTACCTGCTTCCGCAAACCGAACTGTATCTTGGAAACACTCGCTGAAAGTTTCGACGGCCATATAACGATCGCTCTAGCTGCTTACAATCGGGAGGACACGATTGAGGAAGCGGTACGGTCACTTTTGGAGCAGACGTACGGGAATTTCGACCTTTTTGTCGTTGATGATGCAAGTAAGGATAGGACCCTCGATATTTTGCTGGATATGTTGTCAGAAGATCGACGGCTTCATGTCATAGAATTGAAGGAGAATGGAGGGACTTACTCTGCTAAAAATCTGGTGCTTAAACGATTTTGCAGAGGGGAATTTTATGCGCATCAAGATGCGGATGACATAAGTTGGCCTCGGCGTTTGGAAGCTCAAGTGGCATTCCTGCGGTCACACCCTGAGGTCGCCGCGTGCGGAACCGGGATAGATGAGTTTTATAAATCTGATCAGAATAAGCCCGGGATGCGGAGTAGTTTTAACCCAGAGTTCAATGAGGCAGATGGGTTTTTCCACCGTAAAAATCTCTATGAGCCAATCATACCGCAGGGACTGATCGATCTCCCGGATAACTATGTGCGTGGATGTTTGAAGATTTGCATGAATGGTTCTCTGCTATGTAGAAGTGAGGCGGTTAAGAAATTGGGTGGATTTGACGGTAGAACTCCTATTGGTGCCGATGCAGAGCTCCTGGTGCGCCTGTTGCTATTCTACGATTTGGGTAATCTTCAGGAGATACTGTACTCACGAAGAATTCACCAAAGTTCCCTGACTCAGAGTACGCAGTATGGTTATCAGAGCTCTTTCCGCGCGAACTATTTTAATCAACTATTCGGGAAGTTGATTTCATTAAGGCCTTTTCTCGAAACAGGAGAGATGGATAAGGTTTTGTCTGCCGTCTGTGAAGATATGTATAGCAAAAATACTGTGTATAAGATCTACCACGGTGATGGTGGATTAACAAAGTCCTTTGCTACGGTGTAATGAATTCCTAAGGCTGTCCAAGTATTCGGGCTTTTATCGTTGATAGACTTTACACCTGGAAAATATCTGGTCGACCTATTGGTGTTAAGACTCATTCTTCTGGGCTATGCATGTTTCTTCTCTTTTTCGATTACTTGTCTTATCCCCTTGGCTACTGGCATCTGTCAGTTTTCTTCAAGCGGAAAAACCTAATATCCTGTTTATTTTTGCCGACGACCAGTGCTACGAGACGATAGCAGCGTTGGGGCATACGGACATTGATACCCCCCACCTGGATCGGTTGGCGAACAGCGGGACGGTATTTACTCACACCTACAATATGGGCGGGTGGCATGGTGCCATTTGTGTAGCGAGTCGTACGATGATCAATACCGGGCGATTTCTCTGGCGGGCACGGGAGCTGGATAAGAATTTAAGACCTGAGATCAGTAATGAGCGCATGTGGTCTCAGTTGATGAGGAATGCCGGTTACGAAACGTTTTTTACGGGTAAGTGGCATGTCAACGCCGACACCGGGCAGATTTTTGATCACGTATCCCATGTGCGACCCGGAATGCCCGGACCGGTCTTCTATCCTGAGGCCTATGGAAGGCCAGTGGAAGGGGAGCCAGATCCCTGGGATGCGACCGATCCGAAGTTCGCCGGTTTCTGGGCAGGTGGAACGCATTGGAGTGAAGTGGTGGCCAATAATGCTGAACGCTTTCTTGATATTGCAGCGGAGTCACCGGACAAACCGTTCTTCATGTATCTGGCGTTTAATGCGCCCCACGATCCGCGGCAAGCGCCGCAGGAGTATCTGGATCGTTACCCTCTGGATCGAATCAAGGTGCCAGAAAATTATCAGGAATCCTACCCTTACAGCGAGGCGGGTAACGTGGCAACCGTTCGTGACGAAGTTTTGGCTCCGTCACCACGAACTGAATACGCGGTTAAAGTCCACCGCCGTGAGTATTACGCGATCATTACTCATATGGATGAGCAGATCGGTCGTATACTCGATAAACTCGAGGAGACGGGTCAGGCTGACAACACCTACATCATTTTCACCGCCGACCATGGCCTGGCAGTGGGACACCATGGATTTATAGGTAAGCAAAACATGTACGAGCATAGCTTGCGCCCCCCGTTGATGGTGATGGGCCCCACGATTCCGAAAGGCAAAAAAGTCGATGCCCGTGTGTATTTGCAGGATGTGATGCCAACTACGCTGGAACTGGCGGGTATTCCAAAGCCCGAGTATGTGGAGTTTCAGAGTTTGCTTCCGTTGATTGCGGGGAAAAGGGACAAGCAGTATGACTATATTTATGGTGCTTATGAGCCAGGAAGTCAGCGTGCTCTCATCAGTCAGGGCTTCAAAATGATTTTTTACCCCACCATTGAAAAATACCGTCTGTATCACTTGGATAAAGACCCGCAGGAGATGAATGACCTCGCCGACGATCCCAGGTATAAAGGGAGACTTGAACGGATGATTTCAGAGTTTATCTTTGTCCAGGGCCGTATGGCGGACCCTCTGAAGTAGAGAGCTAGTCAGAATCGAAGCCGTGTTCCGTTGTAAGTTCGGGCGGGTAGCTCGAGTTTTTGGAAACGAGCGATGGAGCTAAAAATGCCGTGTTTGTTCAATTCTTGGTCATAGAATCGGTTGGAGAAGGGGTCGATTTCGCTCGTTTTGGACGTTTGGGTATGCATAGATTAAAAGGTCTCTAAGTATATTTTAGCCACCCAATCTACACCCTAAGTATGTCCAAGAACTTAAGCGACCTCACAGGCCGTAAAGGAATTCAGGAGAATTTGTTCTCCAAAATTGGTGAATTGTCCATTCAGGGGGATGGATCCCCTTCGCTTGATGAGCTGGATCGTTTGGCGAGTGAATTTCTCGTGGGGAAGGCCAATGTCTACGGAACGGCCTCCTTCTACGACTTCCTGAAACCGGAAAACAAGGGCAAGAAGGTCTACGTTTGTAATGGCTCTGCCTGCCTGTGTGCAGGAACTCAAGAGGGTTTGATTTCAGATCTGAAGGATAAGTTTAAAGACGAGGAAATCGGCCACATGACCTGCCTGGGACGGTGCCATGAAAATGGAGCGTTTCACTACGATGGTAAGAACTATAGCGCTTTGGATAAGAATGGATTCGAAGCCGTATTCGACGGAGCGGGTTCCAATCAGGATGACTACAACGTTAGATCATTGGGAGTTCCTGTCCTTACTGCCCAATTTGAAGGGATGGAGGAGTTGGCTGGAATTTTGAAGGCTGAGCTGAATCGAGATTCGGCCGATGTCCTGGATGAAGTGAAAGCGGCGGGGGTGCGTGGTCGCGGAGGCGCCGGTTTCCCGATGGGTCTCAAATGGGAGTTCGCGCGCAAGAACGAAAGCGACTTGAAGTTTATTATTTGTAATGCGGATGAAGGTGATCCAGGAGCCTACTCAGATCGCTATTTATTGGAGCAGCGCCCACATGCGGTGCTGTTTGGGATGATCATTGCCGGTTACAGCATGAAAGCGGAGTGGGGGGTGCTTTACATTCGTGCTGAGTACCCGGAAGCATTTCCTATCGTAGAATCCGCCATCGAAGATTTCCGGAGTTCCGGTTTGTTAGGTGAGAACATCAATGGCAAGGGATTCAATTTCGATTTTAAGATCGTTCCAGGCCAGGGCTCCTACATCTGCGGTGAGGAGACTGCGTTGATTAGTAGTATTGAAGGTCAGCGACCTGAGGTGAGGGTGCGTCCTCCATTCCCTGCTCAGAAGGGCTTATTTAATAAACCGACTATCGTGAACAACGTCGAAACCTTGGCCACGGTGCCTTACATTATGCGCCACGGGGGCGCCGCTTATGAAGCGTTGGGAACTTCCAAGTCCAACGGGACGAAGTTGGTGTGTCTGGATAGTTATTTTAATAACCCTGGAGTTTACGAAGTGGAAATGGGTACTACGCTGCGGGAAGTCATAGACGACCTCGGCGGTGGGTTCAAGGAACCGGTGAAGGCCATGCACATTGGGGGTCCTCTGGGGGGGATTGTTCCTGTATCCATGATTGATGAATTGACCGTCGATTTCGAAACATTTGCCGAGAAAGGATTTATGCTCGGGCACGCGTCGATTGTTTCGATTCCGGAATCATTCTCCATGATGACCTACTTGGTAGAATTGATGGATTTTGCGGCGTTCGAAAGCTGCGGGAAATGTTTTCCCTGTCGATTGGGAACCAAGCGAGCGCATGAGATGCTGGATAAAGCCAACACCAGTAGTTATAGAATCGATACAGAGTTGTTCGACGATCTATTACATACGTTACAGATCGGCTCACTGTGTGCTCATGGGGGTGGGATACCGTTACCGGTGCGAAATGCCTTACAATATTTTCAAGAAGAACTGGAACCCTATTTTACCAAGGAGGTGACCCATGTCTAAGATAGCCTATTTAAATAACAGACCTTACCCGATCGAAGCGGGGGAGACGATGATTGCCTTCGCTCGGCGAGCGCTGGGAGCGGACTCCATTCCTACCTTGTGCGATGCGCCGAATCTCGATCCGTTTGGATCCTGTCGCGTGTGCAGTGTGGATGTGGCTCTCGAAAAAGACGGACCTGCAAAGACGTTTGCCTCCTGCCATACTCCGGTTGCGGAAGGGCAGTATATTTACACCGATTCCAAGAACGTTCAGCGGCTTCGTAAAAACATCATTGAGCTGGTTCTCACCGACCATCCGCTCGACTGCCTGACTTGCGAAGTAAACGGTAACTGTGAACTACAAACGGTCGCGGCCCGCGTGGGGATTACCGACGTTCGTTATCCAGAGGGAGAGACCCATTTGGACCGCGAGAAAGACCTCAGTCATCCCTACATGACTTCGGATTTGAGCAAGTGTATCAACTGCTACCGCTGTGTGCGTGCCTGCGATGAAGTGCAGGGTGAGTTTGTCCTGAGTATGTCGGGTCGTGGTTTTGATAGCCGTATTATTAAGGGTATGGATGAAAGTTTTGATGCCAGCCCCTGCGTCAGTTGCGGAGCTTGTTCTCAAGCCTGTCCGACGGCAGCAATCTCTGATGTCTTCAAATCCAAATCGATTGCCAATACGAAGAAAACACGGACCGTCTGCAACTATTGTGGAGTGGGGTGCAATCTCGATGTCGCGAGCGCGGGTGGAGAGATCAAGGGGATTCAAGCTCCCTATGATGCTGAAGTGAATCAGGGGCATACCTGCCTGAAAGGTCGCTACGCATTTAAGTTTTATAATCACCCAGACCGCATCACTTCGCCGATGATCAAGCGCAATGGCGAGTTTGAGAAAGTGAGTTGGGATGAAGCGTATGATTATATTACCGACAGGTTTAAGAACATTCGCGACGAATTCGGTCCGGATGCGTTGGCCGGTATTTCTTCGGCTCGTTGTACGAACGAAGAAAATTACCTGATGCAAAAATTCTATCGGGTGGCTATTGGAACCAATAACATCGATGGCTGTGCCCGGGTGTGTCATTCGCCCACGGCTTTGGGCATGCAACGTACATTGGGCACGGGGGCTGCAACGAACTCAATCGAGGATATTAAGCACACCGATGCTATTATGGTAATCGGTGCCAATCCTACCGAAGGGCATCCAGTTACCGGGGCCAAGTTAAAGCAGTTCGCTTTCAGTGGAAGGACCACTATCGTTCTGGATCCCCGAAGGACAGAGCTAGCTCGTTACGCGACCCATCACCTTCAATTGAGACCTGGTACGAATGTAGCGGTCATGAACATGATGATGTATTACATCATTAAGGACGGATTGATCGATCAGAGTTTTGTCGATAAGCGCACGGAAGGATTTGAAGATTTCTGTGAGGAGTTGTTCAAGTTGGATATTGATGAGATGGAAAAAGTGAGTGGGGTGAACCGAGATGACGTTCGAGCTGCTGCTACTGCCTATGCCACTGCGCCCAATGCGATGAGCTTTCATGGTCTCGGTGTGACAGAGCACTCACAAGGGACCTTCGCGGTCATGCAAATCGCTGACCTGGCCTTGTTGACCGGTAATATTGGGAGACCCGGTGTAGGTGTGAATCCACTACGTGGTCAGAATAATGTGCAGGGGCTTGCTGATATGGGTGTGCAACCGCACCAGGGAGCTGGTTACCTGGATGTGACGGATCCCGAAATGATTAGACGCTACGAGGCGTTCTATGGCGTGGATATGCCGACGGAGATTGGGCAAAAGATTCCACAGATGTTTGATGCGGCGTTAGCCGGAAAACTAAAGTCGCTCTGGATCATCGGAGAGGATGTTGTTCAAACAGATCCGAATAGTCAGAAAGTCGCCCGAGCGCTTAACTCTCTCGATCTGTTTATAGTGCAGGAAATATTCATGACGAAGACTGCCGAGCTGGCGGATGTAATTTTGCCCGGTGCTTCCTTCCTTGAGAAGAGCGGTACATTTACGAATGGCGAACGCCGCGTTCAGCAAGTGAATCAGGTAGTTGAACCCTTGGAAGGTACTAAGCCCGATGGCCAGATTGTAGTAGATATGTTGAACCGCATGGGTGTGAAGCAGCCGGATTATGATGCGGCAGGTGTGCTCGATGAAATATCAGGGATCGTACCCTTCTTTGCGGGCATCAAGTGGGACGAACTGGGTAAGAACGGCAAACAATGGCCGGTTGCTATGGACGGAACCGATACGAAAATTCTTCATACCGAAACGTTCAAGATCGGGAAAGGGAAGTTTGCATTTAATCCCTTCCGGGAAACGGATGAGATCATTAATAATCAGGAGAAATTTCCGTATATTCTGACGACTAACCGCAATCTGGAGCATTACAATTGTGGAGCTCAAACCCGCCGTACCTCGAATGTGGAATTAGTGACTGAGGATGTTATCTTTATTCACCCGGAAGATGCCGCACAACATGGTATCAAAGATGCGGATTTTGTGTGTGTGGAATCTGAGCGTGGAAAAATCGACATCAAGGCGAAGGTTTCGGATGAGATTAAGCAGGGAGTGTTAAGTACTACATTTCATTTTCCCGATGTGATGGTAAATGATCTGACCTCGGATGAACATTGCTCTGAAGCCATGTGCCCGGAATATAAAGTTGTCAGTGTGAAGATTCGCAAAGCTCGTAAGGTGGGAATGCGGTCGTAAGCAACGGGACAAGCGGAATAGCTAAGCAGTTTTTGTTTCGAGGAATCGGAGATGGTTTTCGGCATTGCTGGAAGCAATTGCCTTACCGGTTTAAGAACACCGAGTGGGTAGGGCTTGAGCGTCCTCGCTCTGCCGCCTTAGACGTCGAGAAATCAGTGAGCTTCGTCACCGATTCGATCCAGCGTCTCAGTTTGAATTCATTTCTGTTGGGGGCTGATTTCAAAGCAGTTTTAATATTGAGGAACCGGAGATGATTTTCGGCATCGCTGGAAGCAATTGCCTTACCGGTTTAAGAACACCGAGTGGGTAGGGCTAGAGCGTCCTCGCTCTGCCGCCTTAGACGTCC